>JAGLDN010000158.1 GCA_023145575.1 Psychromonas sp. | reverse complement strand
CAAGGTAGTTGACGTCTGATATCTTACTGACTTTGCATTTTGAAGTATAAAGGGTATATAAAATATCAATAAACAACATCCAGCAAGAATTCTGATCATCAAGCAAACCTCTCACGCAATGCATCATGAATTTTAAATTTTAGACTAAAATACGTTGCAATTCAAAATCAGTAAACCTTGCATTTTAAATGTTAATTGGTATAATATTAAGTCTTACATTAATGCTACTTTCAATATCAACAAACATTGAATATGTAGCTGAAAATATTAGAGGATGACATGAACAAAATTATCATTGTCGGCGGTGGAGCTGGTGGTTTAGAGCTTGCAACAAAGCTTGGTCATAAATTAGGTAGAAAAAATAAAGCTCATATTGTTTTGGTAGATAAAAATCGAACGCATTTATGGAAACCCTTATTACATGAAGTCGCTGCGGGTTCACTTGATGATGGGATAGACGCAATAAGCTATCGTGCCCATGCCAAAAATCATGGATTTGTTTTTAAACTCGGCGAACTTGCTGACATAGAACGTGGAAATAAAAAGGTTAAGATCGCCCCATTTTGTGATGATAATGGTACTGTTGTTCTGCCTGAAACCGAATTACAATATGATATTTTAGTAATGGCGATCGGAAGTGTAAGCAATGATTTTAATACAAAAGGGGTACGTGAACATTGTATCTTTTTAGATAGCCCTGATCAGGCTCATAAATTTCACTCCTTGATGCTTAATAAATTTTTACAACTTGCTACCCATGAAACAAAGAATGTTAGCATTGCGATTGTTGGTGCTGGGGCGACCGGTGTTGAACTTTCTGCTGAACTTTATAATTCGTTAGATCAAATATCGAGTTATGGATTTGATGATTTAAAGCCGAAAGATTTAAAAGTGACCCTTGTCGAGGCGGGTCCAAAGATCCTGCCCGCATTACTTGATAAAATTTCAACTTCGGTACATCGAGAATTAATGAAGCTAGGCGTTGATGTTTTAACGAATACAATGGTAACTGAAGCTAATGAAACTGGATTAGTCACTAAAAGTGGTGACGTTATTAAAGCCGATCTAATTGTTTGGGCCGCAGGCATTAAAGCACCTAACTTTTTAAACAATATTGCTGGCTTAGAAACTAGTCGTATTAACCAACTGATTGTAAAGCAAACATTGCAAACAACTCGTGATAATAATATTTATGCACTGGGTGACTGTGCGAGTTGCTCACAGGAAGGTGGTGGTTTTGTACCTCCTCGTGCGCAAGCAGCGCACCAAATGTCATCATTAGTTGCTAAAAATATTTTGGCAACGCTAAATAGTAAACCTCTAAAAGATTATAAATATATTGACTATGGATCATTTATTTCGTTGAGTGGTTACAGTACTGTCGGCAATTTAATGGGTTCTCTAACAAAAGGATCAATGAAAATACAAGGCCGGATCGCTCGTTTTGTCTATGTATCTTTGTATAGAATGCATCAGGTTGCTTTACATGGTTATATTCGAACTGTGCTGATAGCCATTATTGAACGGGTAAATCGTATAATTCGACCAAGACTCAAGCTGCATTAAATTTATTCTCTGAAAAGGGTAATGCAAGCACTCGTATTCTCCATGATAACAACTTTTAATCAAATCTATGGATCTCCATAGGTAACCTCAATATACTTAGTGAGTAAGGTAATAAGTAAAACGATTAAAATTAAATCTGTTATTTGGTCATCTTTGTTGCAAGATCTTTAAAATAAAAAAGGATCAAATGGTATGCCCATAATACCTCAAGATGTTAAGAGTTATACCCATGTGACGCAAAAATACAAATTCAACAAAGCAAATAGTGCCAAGTTGCTAGGCATAAAATACTCTTGATAATGAACCTAGTTAATCACCAAAGGTAGAATTAAAATAAACACGTTAATTCTTAACTAGTTGTTCTAAGTAGACTTGTTTTTGAACAGTAAGTTATAATTTTGTTGATTGGTGCAGCCGCCTCAACCTTCGGGGCTTAAGCTCGTTTTTTTATGAAAAAAGGCACTGCTTCGATATAACATTCGAAAATGCAGTAACCAATAAATCATTAATATACCTTCGTTAATGCGACGGATAAACGATTAGCTTCGCTAATTGTGTATAGACCTGCTATTACGCACGCCCTGCTCTGATGTCCGAGCTAAACCACAATAAGGCAAGGCTACTTTCACCAATGAGGCAGATCTCAGTGGATTTAGATTAAAAGACTATTTATTATCATTGCAATTATGCAATCGCAAAGAAACTTCTCCACCAGTAAAAATAATTGTCTTGCCATGTTGTTCTATAAGTAAGGATCCGCTTGTGTTTATTCCCCGATAAATACCCGATGTTATTTTATCTGCGATGATTACATTCACTTGTTTGCCTAAAAAACAATCTAATTTAAACCACCGATCAATATACGGGCGCAATCCTGTGATTTCAAAATCCTTTAATAAACATGCAAGCTCAGTCATTAAGAAAGCGACCAACTGGTTGCGATCTATGTCTAAATGGCTAATCGTATTTAAATCAGTCCAAGATTGATCGATTTGTTTTCCTTGCGACGCTGGCATCTTTACATTAAGTCCAATGCCTATAACTGTGTAACAAATATTCTTACTTGATGCTGATAACTCAATCAAAATACCTGCGAGTTTTTTGTTTTGGTAATAAATATCATTTGGCCACTTTAACGAAATGCCCTTTATACCACTTTTTTCAAGGGCGTTGACAGTCGCAATACCCACTAACAAACTCAGCCCTGCTAGCTTCTCAATTGAGCAGTTAAACGCTTGATAATATGAAAAGTAAATATGAGAAGCAAACGGGGATATCCATTTCTTTCCTAGGCGCCCTCTCCCTGCAAGTTGAAATTCAGCGATGCAAGTATGACCATTTTCTAGGTTTGGTATTTTATCGAGTAGCCATTGATTGGTTGAATCTACAATGAGCAGTACGCTAATATTTTTAGCACCGCTTACTGCTTTAATTTTTTCTTCATCTAGCCATAAGGTAGTATGCGCGAATTGATAGCCACGCCCTTGCTCTGTGTATAGATCCACCCCGATCTTTTGTAATTCTTTGATATGATCATTCACACAAACAGCAGAAACATTAAGTAGTTTGCATATTTTTCCCTTTGAATGAAATTTACGATCGCAAAGCAATGTCAATAATAGACGACTACCATTACTCAGATCTGACACGTGTAATTTCCTTTACTAAAGTAGTTACCCCATTTTTATTAATAAAACACACTTCATGCTCAAGCAATACGCCAAATTTGATCTGAACAACTTCGCGCACATGCCATGCAAGATTTAGGACATCTGCGGGGCTTGCATTGCCTTTATTGATTAAAACTAATGCATGTTGCTGATGCACTAAAGCCCCACCTATTTGAAATCCTTTTAATTTCGCATGATCAATTAACCAAGCGGCAGCTAATTTAAACTCCCCTGTTTTATAGGGGTAGTATGCCACGTTAGGGTAGGTTTTTAATAAGTGACTCAACTGCGTCTCACCTACAATTGGATTTTTAAAAAAACTTCCTGCATTACCAAGCACATGAATATCTGGCAGTTTTTCTTTACGTATTTCACACACTTGAGTAAATATTTGTTGAGCTGTTACACTTTCCCCTAATGCTTTTAGAGCGCCGTAACTGTTTTGAGGGCGCCAATTTTTTTTAAGTTTCAATGTAACAGAGGTAATAAGCGCATTGGCCATTTGTTTAGTCTTGAAGATAGAATAACGATAAGAAAATTCGCATTCTTTATTCGATAAAGTGACCAATTTCCCCGTTATAAGGTCAATGACTTTAACTTTTTCGCAGATTTGTTCAAATTCAACGCCATATGCACCGATGTTTTGCACGGGCGCGGCACCAACAACACCAGGAATAAGTGCTAAGTTCTCTAACCCTCGTATATTATTCTGGGTCGCATATACCACGAGTTGGTGCCAGTTTTCACCCGCGCTAACGTTTAAAAAGAAATGATCATGAGTTTCAACGAGATCAATGCCACTTAATTCAACTTTAATAATAAGTCCATTAAAATTTTCACAAAAGAGAATGTTAGTCCCGCCACCTAGAATGAGTACGGGTTGATGATTGTTCTTTGCTACATTTACCGCTGTAATTAATTCGGGTAATTGATTTTCATGAGTTAATAAAAATATCGTTTTTGTAGTGACATTAAGCCCAAAACTGTTTAATTTTTTAAGAGAGGCATTTTTGCTTAGCATGGTTAAAGGATCCTTTATTATACTCAAGTTATCTTAACATGCTAAGTCAGGCACTCACACGAGCACAAACGTAAAAAGCAACATTTTCTGAATTAGAAATAAATACATTTACATCGTTATTTAAACATCGATAAATACTCGTTATAACCCTGCACATCCATATCCTCACGGGCAACAAAACGTAAGGCAGCAGAATTAATACAATATCTCAATCCGCCTAATGCTGCTGGCCCATCATCAAAGACATGCCCTAGGTGTGAATTTACACCTTGACTGCGCACTTCTGTTCTTTCATCATCTAGCTTTTCAATGAGTTTTATTCCTCGAAGTGGCTTGACAAAACTTGGCCACCCAGAACCAGAATCAAACTTTTCAAGTGAACTAAATAATGGCTCGCCCGATACAATATCAACATAAATGCCTTCGCTTTTAAAATCCCAGTATTTATTGTGAAAAGCCGGTTCGGTACGATCTTGTTGGGTCACTTCAAATTCAATTTTAGTAAGTGATTTTCGTAAATCACACTCTAAAGGCTTTTTATATTTCTTTATTTCCATTTATCCCCCTACTTTGCCAATTTATTGTTAATAAACACTTGACGATTTTATTAAAAATAACAATGATATCTAGTGTAAAAACAGTTCTCCATCGCACTTGTTAACCACTGAAGATGTGGATCTTCGACCTTAAATTGACATGTATTCACTGCATAATAATTATAAGTTCCTTCTGCAAATGAAATTATTACATACTCTTTTATAAAAATGCACAAATTTCATAATATTATGCGAGCAATCAACCTCAAGAGATGATATGTTAGTTGTTTGTATTGAAAGAGAAAATTGAAGGTTAACACTTTCAAGCAATCAATTATGTACTCACATACATTTAAGCGTGTCAATAAAATACTAACACAGATAATAACGCAAAACTCAATTTCATGTATAATACCTCAACATAATTTACCAAGCTAACAAAGCATGTTGAGGTTACATAAATATAGGTAAAGTGTCTCGCTCAAATAAATGACATCAAAAATACAAGAGGATTATCCATGACTGATCAAATAATTATTTTTGATACTACACTGCGCGATGGAGAACAGGCATTAAATGCAAGCCTAACTGTAAAAGAAAAATTAACAATCGCAATCGCACTTGAGCGACTTGGTGTTGATATTATGGAGGTCGGCTTTCCGATTTCGTCTCCGGGTGATTTTGAATCAGTACAAACAATCGCTAAAGAAATTAAAAACAGCCGTGTTTGTGCCCTTGCTCGCGCACTTAAAAAAGATATAGATGCAGCAGGCGAAGCATTGCGTGTAGCTGATCAATTTAGAATACACACAGTTATTGCAACATCAACAATCCACGTTGAAAAAAAATTAAAACGCAACTTTGAAAATGTGCTGGAAATGGCTGTTAATGCGGTAAAGCATGCGCGTAATTATACCGATGATGTTGAATTTTCTTGTGAAGATGCTGGTCGAACGCCTATCGATAATTTATGTCGTATAGTTGAATACGTGATTAAAGCAGGTGCTACGACCATTAACATTCCTGATACAGTTGGCTACACATTACCAAGTGAATTTGGCGGCATTATTCAAACCTTATATAACCGCGTGCCTAATATAGACAAAGCTATTATTTCGGTGCATTGCCATAATGATTTGGGTATGTCAGTCGCGAACTCGATAACCGCTGTGGAACACGGTGCTCGACAAATCGAGTGTACTATTAATGGCATTGGAGAGCGCGCAGGTAATTGTTCGCTTGAAGAGATTGCGATGATTTTACAAACTCGAAAAAGCAAATTAGGCTTTACAACTAATATAAACTCCGCTGAAATAGCAAGAACAAGCCAATTAGTGAGTCAAATTTGCAATATGCCAGTTCAAGCAAATAAGGCCATTGTAGGGGCAAATGCATTTTCTCATTCATCAGGTATTCATCAAGATGGCGTATTAAAAGCGTCAAATACTTATGAGATCATGACGCCTGAAAGTGTTGGTTTTTTAACGAACAAATTAAATTTAACCTCGCGCTCTGGCCGCCATGTTATTCAACATAGAATGCAAGAGTTAGGCTATCGTGAAGACGATTTCAATTTAGATGATTTATATGAAAGTTTCTTAGAGCTTGCAGACAGAAAAGGGCAAGTCTTTGATTATGATTTAGAATCCTTAGTATTCTTTAATCAAATAAATAGTGAGCCTGAATATTACAAACTTGAAAATATCGATGTTTTATCTGGCTCTGGCATTGTTGCAACCGCAACGGTGACGATGACTATCGGTGATAAACAAAAAATGGTTGAAGCCGCTACGGGTAATGGACCCATTGATGCTACATTCCAAGCATTAATGCGTATTTCAAACCTTGAAATCAACATGGATGATTATACTCTTAGCTCAAAAGGTGAAGGTAAAGAGGCCTTAGGTAAAGTGGATATTGTGGCGACTTATAATGGACAAAGTTTTCACGGTCTAGGGCTTTCAACTGATATTATTGAGTCATCTGCTTACGCAATGGTCCATGTTATGAACCATATTCATCGCGCTAAGGCCATTGAAGTACAAAAACAAAAAAAAATAATAGGCAAAGAAATTTAAATGAAAGTCATTGTTATTCCAGTAACACCTTATCAACAAAATTGCAGTTTAGTTATTTGTGAAAAAACAAATAAAGCGGCCATTATTGATCCTGGTGGAAATCATGAGAAAATTTTAGAAATCATAGAGTCTCATGGCGTTATTATTGAAAAAATTATTTTAACGCATGGGCATCTTGATCATGTTGGCGACACACAACGTTTAAATATTAAATTAAAAGTGCCTGTAATAGGTCCCGAAAAAGAAGATGCTTTCTGGCTTAATCAATTAGAAGCTCAATGCAAACATATGGGGTTCCCTATAACAAAGAGCTTTTTACCAGATGATTGGTTAAAAGAAGGTGATGTTGTTGATGTCGGAGCGATTAAATTTGAAGTCATTCATGTCCCTGGACACACCCCAGGTCACATTGCATTATATGATAGATCTAGTGCACAAGTTATTGTCGGTGATATACTCTTTAATGGTGGTATCGGACGCTTTGACTTCCCCAAAAGCAACGGAAAATTATTAATTGCTGGTATAAAACTTAAATTACTCAGCTTACCTGCTGAGACAGTTGTTTATCCTGGTCATGGCGCAACAACGACGATTGGTCATGAAAAAGCAAGCAACCCATTTTTACGTTAATATCTCCAAGCCAATGCAAACGCTTCAAAATTTATACCCATGTCACCTCGAAAGGCAACGGCAAGTCGGTAATTTACTCCATAATCCGAGGCATAAAATTGCACTCTATGATAATTAACTGCGTTAATCATCAAATGTCGAATTAAAATAAAGACTTTAATGCTTAAATAGTTGCTCTAAGCAGAAATTTTTTAACGTTGCTGATTGGCGCAAGTACCCATGCTCGGCGGATCGTCCGCTCGATTTATTATGAAAACAAGCTAACCCCCACGTTACAACAATTGAAAAGGGAGTCACCATAAAACAATTAACCTTTTGTCGTTAATTAATTAGACAAATGATTAACTTCGCTAATCGTTGATAGTTGATAGTTGATAGTTGAAATATTGTGTCTTGATCTGGCATCCGAGCTAATGCAGGACATAGCACACTTACGTCACATGGCGATATAAAACACTTTTGTGTTAACAATGTCTATAATCCTATTTCAGTACCATTGACGACAAGTTGCCCTTGCTGATAACGTCCTTCAAATATAATTTTTTGACCGACAAGCATTAACAACCCATTTTTTGAAAAGGTATAAAGGTAATGTCGAATACCTGGCAACTCTATCATTAATTTGGGAAGCGAAAGCTTTGCTATCCACTCAGAATAATCAAGTAACGTATATGGATTACTGATTACATTAGATAAAACAGATCCCTTACTCAACGTGAAATCAAGGTGCCCATCAATAGACCCCCAAGGCGTTTGTGAATAAAAGCTAGGGATAGAAAATATAAAACCATGTTTTACGAGCAACGACAATGCCATATTTACTTCCTGATGGTTTTGTGTATCAGTCGTTAAAATATCAATCGCAGGTTTATAAAGTTTCATAATATCAACTTTTAGATAAGTGTTTACAAATTCAAATTTTACATCATTGCCAAATTGCCAACGATCAATCTTAAGTTCATTATGTGTATTGATGAGCGATTTTTCACTGTCATTTTCACTGCCTCCATTTAATGAGATATTTGTAAACAGTGATGTCTCAGGGTTTTTCTGGCTATTCCGTTGTGATAGCTTACCAATCCTAAGACTGTAGCTATATTTGTTTGCTGCACCCTTAAGCGCTGCATTTGCAACTGAAAAAGAAGATGAAATCGTAAAATCCTGCAATTTTATTTTTGTATTATGTGTTTTTAGTACTCCACCACCCCAGATTAAATGCATCGTTCCAGCGTAATCATTGAGATTAATTTGGTACTTTATTGTCAATGGTTGAGAGTTTAAGAATTCTCCTTTTTGATTATAACTCCCTAGAGGTATGATTAATTTACCCCTTAACGTTCCTAAAAAATTGACGTCTTCTTTGAAATTAAACCAATTTTCGGTAGCAAAATATTTTTTGAAGTTTTCAGTAACTGCTTTATCTGAAAATATTAACTTATGATCCAATAAAGCTTTGTATGGGTAATGATGTATTTTAGTAAAAATTTTAAAAGAGATTATTTTCGAATTTTCATCTACAAAAGATACTTTAGTGATAACATTTGCAGTAAAAAAATGTCTTTCATAACTTAGTATTTCAATCTGCATATCATAATTGTTTGATGTTGATACAATTTCCTTGATTTTTTTCTCTGTATATTGCCCTACATAATACGTACCAAGCAAAGCACCTACGACTAAGACAAGGGAGAATAAAAGCACTAATTTCTTCATTATTTAATATACCTTTATAATAAACGATAATATATCCATGTTACCTCAAGATGAAAAGTCAGCAAGATAAATTGTACCGAGGTACACGACATAAAATTTACTTCGCGATAAATAACCAGTTTAATCACCTACGGATGAATTAAAATTAAGAATTTAATAATTAACGAGATCCTCTAAGTCTAAATTTTTTAATTTTGTTGATTGGCACAGTTAGCCTTACCCTTCAGAACAAAACAAGTATTTTTATGAAAATAATGAAACTATGAATTGTATTTTTTTGTCATACGGGTATATATTCGAATCGAAAGCCGAAAATAATAGAGCCCAACCCATGTTTAGTATTACTCTTCAGGTGCGAACCAACGAAGAGAGATAAAACATGAACTAGGATGACAAATTAATATCATTATATTTGCTGATCTGCAATGAATATCAAAATATAATTCATGCACATGTTGAAAGATTTACCACCGGAAAAATGATTCATTTACAGATAAAGAAGTGATGGCAATATATTGTTACGATATATTAAGGAGTTACCGAACAATCTCAGTCATACATCGTTATGCTCAAGATCATCTTAGT
>JAGLDN010000157.1 GCA_023145575.1 Psychromonas sp. | reverse complement strand
CGAAAAGTGAATAACAATTACCTAATATTGTGCCTTGTTCTGATTGTTGAGCTTGAGTCTGACAAAGCATTTTTGCGTCACATTTTTGTGTTACATGGGTATATGTATCTTTATAGAAAATGTGATTTAATTATAATTCTGTGAATTTCGACCTATTTATTTAAATGTGTTTGCCGTAAAGTTAATAAAATAAATGACTTTGCTTGCTATCAATACTATTGATATTTTGAAAATATATACTCATTTATTTTTTAATGGAAAAAATCTACGCTTTTAAAATCGTATTTTGAACACTTGCATGGAATGAAAATAATGACAACAGCAACGCTAAATCAGCCTGATTATAACATGAAAATTGTACGCCAATTCACTCTTACTTCCATCTTCTGGGGTATTATCGGAATGTCGGTTGGAGTGATTATCGCCGCTCAACTTATTTGGCCATCTTTAAACTTCGAAACGCCATGGTTCACTTATAGCCGCCTTCGTCCACTTCATACTAATGCCGTTATTTTTGCATTTGGTACTTCAGCATTAATGGGCTCCTCTTTTTACATTTTACAGCGAACATGTCACACAAAACTCTTTGGTGGACCGCTCGCCTCTTTTGTTTTTTGGGGATGGCAACTAATTATAATATCAGCGGTTATCTCCCTGCCTATGGGTTACACGTCAACAAAAGAGTACGCAGAGCTTGAATGGCCGATAGATATTTTGATATTAATTGTTTGGCTTATGTATACGGTTGTATTTTTTGGTACCCTGGCTATTCGAAAAACATCGCACATATATGTTGCAAACTGGTTTTATGGTGCGTTTATATTGGCCATTGCCATGCTACATGTTGTCAATAATTTAGAAATTCCAATATCACTTTTTAGCATGAAGTCATATTCTGTCTTCGCGGGAGCTGTTGATGCAATGGTGCAATGGTGGTACGGACATAATGCTGTTGGGTTTTTATTAACAGCAGGCTTTCTAGGAATGATGTATTACTTCGTGCCTAAGCAAGCAAACCGCCCGGTTTATTCTTATCGTTTATCAATCATTCATTTTTGGGCGTTAATTGCGGTTTACATTTGGGCAGGTCCACACCACCTTCACTACACAGCATTGCCTGATTGGGTGCAATCACTTGGTATGCTCATGTCAATTATTTTATTCGTACCTTCTTGGGGAGGGATGATAAATGGTATTATGACGTTATCAGGTGCCTGGCATAAACTACGTACAGATCCGATTCTACGATTCTTAGTTGTTTCCCTTTCTTTCTATGGTATGTCTACCTTTGAAGGGCCTATGATGGCAATTAAATCAGTCAACGCTCTCTCTCATTACACTGATTGGACAATTGGTCATGTACACTCAGGTGCACTTGGATGGGTTGCTATGATAACAATAGGTGCTACCTATCATATGATACCCCGTCTATACGGGCAAAAAGGCATGTATAGCGTGCCAATGATCAACCTACATTTTTGGATGGCAACCATTGGTACTGTACTTTATATTGTTGCAATGTGGATATCTGGTGTAATGCAAGGGTTGATGTGGCGAGCTGTTAACCCTGACGGCACGCTTACCTACACTTTCGTTGAGGTTTTACAAAAGACCTACCCATTTTACGCCATTCGACTTGTGGGTGGATTAATCTTCTTATTCGGCATGCTATTGTTAGCATACAACACATATAAAACAATCACCGCAGAACCAAATTCTATACAAGAACAAGAACTTAGCTAGTAAAGGGGTAACATAATGAAACATGAATTTATTGAAAAAAATGTTGGCTTGCTGGCGCTTCTCATTATCATTGCAATTAGCTTTGGCGGACTTGCAGAAATCACGCCATTGCTCTTTCAAAAAGAAACCACTGAGCCTGTGCATGGGCTAAAACCTTATACTGCGCTTGAAATGGAAGGGCGAGATATTTATATCAGGGAAGGCTGTCACGTTTGCCATAGTCAAATGATACGACCGTTTAGAGCTGAAACAGAGCGTTATGGCCACTATAGTTTAGCGGGAGAACAAGTTTGGGAACATCCTTTCTTATGGGGTTCAAAACGTACAGGCCCTGATTTGGCTCGTGTTGGAAAGCGTTACTCTGATGTGTGGCATAAAATGCATTTGATAAATCCAAGAGATGTAGTTCCTCAGTCTAATATGCCTGCCTACCCGTGGCTCTTGAAAAATAAGTTAACTGGGGAAGATATTGCTCGTAAGCTTGAAATTTTCCGATATAATTTTCATGTACCTTATACGGATGCAGATATTGCAGGTGCTAAAGCGGCAGTTAAAGGAAAAACAGAAATGACAGCATTGATTGCTTACCTACAATCACTTGGGCAAGCGCTTAGCACTAAAGAATAATCAATCGAGTAACTTGGCCTGTGTGATCATTAAATTAAACACTGGAGTTTTTATGAGTTTTGCAACTTTTAGCGGATTATACACCTTATTTCTTCTTTGTGTTTTTATTGCTTTGATAGTTTGGGTGTACAGTAAACGCCAAAAAAATAAATTTGAAAATACAGGCAAGTCTATTTTTAATGAGTCTGAGCTTAAGAAAATAAATGAAAATGATACCGAAAAATCAGGAGTGAAAAAATAATGACATTGTTCTGGACTCTATGGATATCAATCATCACACTCATTGTCGTCATTGGTTGTGCTATCCTCCTTCGCGCAACGACAAAAAATAATACAGGTGTCAAAGAAGGCGAACCCATGCCGCATACCTTTGATGGTATTCAAGAGTTAAATAATCCACTGCCAAAATGGTGGGTGTGGCTCTTTTGGTTTTGTATTATTATCGCGGTTATTTATGCCATCGCCTACCCTTCATTCACGGCAAATTATAATGGTTTACTTAATTGGACTAGTGCAGATAAAGCTGTTAAATCACTTGCGGAATCAAAAAAAGCAGCAAACACATCTCATTCACAATACCAACGAGAAATGGACAAGGCGAAAAGCAAATATAGCGCTGTTTTTAAATCGCATATTTATAATGCAGATGGACATTACAAAGATATTGTAGACATTGCAAAAGATGAAAATGCGATTAAAATTGGTCAACGTCTATTCTTGCAAAACTGTTCAGTATGCCATGGATCTGATTCGCGAGGTAGCGCAGGATTTCCAGGTTTAACGGATAAAGACTGGTTATATGGTGGTGATCCTAAAACTATCAAAGAAAGTATCATGTATGGACGTCAAGGTGTTATGCCATCATGGAAGGAGGCACTTGGCGGTGAAAAGGGCGTGACAGAAGTTACAAGTTATATGCTCAAATTAAGTGGGCGGCGCGTTAATGTACTCGAAGCTGCTGCTGGCAAAACTAAATTTGTGATTTGTGCTGCTTGTCATGGCGCTGATGGTAAAGGCAATCAGGCACTCGGTGCGCCAAACCTAACCGACACTATTTGGTTATACGGAGGCTCACGCCGAGCCGTTGAAGACACGATTGCAAATGGTCGTAATGGTATAATGCCCGCTTGGTTAAAAATATTAGGGGAAGATAAAATTCAATTAATAACAGCATATGTATATTCATTATCAATGGATAAAAATAAAAATAAAAATAACAAATAATTGTAGTCGCAGATATTACGCAAAAAGATGAGCCACTTGCGAGCAACGATTATACCAATTACATTAAGTATGCAATCTAAATCTTAAGTAAGAAAACAGCTTAATTAAATTCGCAAGTTGATATAACTTGCTGATTAACTTGGTTATTTAAAGCGCGGAAGTATGTTATTTAAGCAGTAAAATAGAAAAGCTATTTGTTGTAATTTCTATTAGGTATGTAAAATTTTTTTGATTACAAACGGTTCGGAAAACAAGCTACTCATTTTAAGCTTATATACCTATGGGACGCAAAAATGCCTTGCAGGGCAAGGCAACTAGTACCAAGGCGCGTTGTTATAAAATCTCTATGTAGAATAACTATTTAGGAATTGAAGTCTTTATTTAAATTGCCAGTTCAGCAACCTTAATTAGATTACTAACATATCAACCTTGGTGTTATGCCCATACTACTTCAAAATTAATGCTTTCATTTTTCTATTCATTAGATTGGTATAGATTGAAGTCTAGGATGAAGATCATTAACAAGTACCTAATTAACAAGAATGTTATTTATCGCAATCAATAATCAGGAACAAGTGGAGATACAAAGTCAATAATAAAGTACAACAAGCTGTAAGAATTGAATATTGTCATCTCAGGATTTCTTATAGCTAATTTATTGCAATCCATTCTTGTTCCACCACCAATCCATACTCCGCTGGGTTTCGTTGGCATTCTTGCAGGGATAACATCCTTCATTTTCAACTTCGAGCTGATAGCTTCTAGAAGGATGGCTTTCATGTGAGATTCTAATGGTACAAAATAACTAAACTCAATATCTATACTAAAGCAAGACGCTCTTTTTCTCATCATTCTACCCATCCTCTCTCTCTCATATTCTTCATTGTGTGAATTACGAAAAACACCAGAAGTATATGATGTATTCTCATAATAATCACGACAAGACTGGATATATAATGAGCCGTCTGTTGATGATCTATTACATTTCGATTTACCCCGGTAACTCCTATGTTTTGGTTCCCCTACCTCAGATGATTTAGGATACAAACCAGGTATGTAATTAGTATCATCTTTCGTCATGTTAAAAAATGTTAAAATCATTGTCTCATCCGTAAATAAATCATAAAGTTCATTTATCGAATCTATTGCAAAGGTAACCACGTCAGGGCTCGAGGATCCAAACCAAAATCTCAATGTTTCTTTATGAGAATTAAACTGGTCTTCAGAAGCTTCTTTTACTGTTTCTAGGGCGGAAATGACACCCTCTACAGAACTTTTTAGAATGGTTTCTTCATCACGTCTAAACTTAGGCGAGTTCTCATCATAAAATTTTATAATTATCGATTTCAAATCCTTTACGGGTTTTGGAGACACACGAGGTCGACCTTCACGCTCATTAGCCTTCCCGGTTAAATATTTTGACATCGAAAAGCCTGTGCCACTTGTTGATTGAGGGCGTGGCTCGGGTGAAGTTTTAGGGACTGAGGGCATTTTAATCCTTTTGGTACTAGTGAGAGTTAATTTTGAGATGCAAGCTTAAATAAGAAGGGAAGGTAGTAAGTTTAATATATCTTTAATACTGTGACTTGCAGCGAAATACAATTAAGAAGTATATACCTTTTATCTATAAAATAAATGTGATTTATGTGAAAATTTGGAATTATTTTTACTTAACTGCTGTTACGCAGCAAGTAAAATGCCATGTGAAAAACTGTTAAGGTATCACTATGAATAAAATATAAAATCAAGCACAGCACTCGCAAAATTACCTGCGAAAACAAAAAAAAACACTGAACAACCGTATTTTATCAGACGTCAACTACCTT
>JAGLDN010000156.1 GCA_023145575.1 Psychromonas sp. | reverse complement strand
GTGAATCTATTAAACCATGTCAATACGTTTCAAAATTGCTGAAGACATTTATGAAAAAATAGAAATTATATCCGCGAAAGTTCAAGTTATCCGTTACCGCCGCATTAAATATACTTGTCGCTGTTATTAAAATGGCGTAGATCATTCAAACGCGCTGAAACAAGCATTTCCAAAAAATAACACAACACAAGCTGCACTTGCTTTTTTTCGCAGTCAGTAAATATCAAGATCTTTCACCACTTAATTGACTAGAAAAAATGTTTGTGCGCGAGAACATATATATATACCCATGTGACGCAAAAATACTAGGTCAGCCAGGCATAAACATTCCCTATCGGTGATTAACTACGTTAATCACCTGACGTGAGAATTAAAATAAACACTTTAATTCTTCACTAGTTATTCTATGTCGCCTTGTTTATAAACAATAAGTTATAACTTTGTTAAGTTAGTGCTAATTGCCTTGCCCTTCGGGGATTAAGATCGAACACCACGGGTTCGTTATAACATTCGAAAAGAGAATACCAATCACCTAAAGTTACGCCTTACTCAGATGTCCGAGCTAAAGCCTGACAAAGCAATTTTACGTCACATGGTATATAATATAAAAACTACAACTTGCAAAAACAGATGATCAAGTCGCTAAAGTATTGCCATAGAGGCTTACAAGTAACGATGTAGAGGCAGAGGATAATTATAGCTAAGTGGATCTATTGATCGCTTACATAGGATTGATATTGAAGGGCGCTCTGAAGAAATTGTTAAACGCGCTCGCATTAGTGATTGAGAAATTGATTTGGTGAATAGGAAAGCGACATAGTGAAGATTTATTAACGATTGTTGAACGGTGGAGTTACACTGTAACGAACGAATTTTTAATAAATCTGCCCGCCGCAATTGAATTAAGGGTACCATTTAAGCATTTGGTATTAACAACCCCTGCTGACAATGGCAAAGAATTTGCGTACCATAAAGAAGTATCAAAAAAGCTTAATTGTGACTATTATTTTGCTGATCCCTATTGCTCTTGCCAACGAGGATTGAATGAAAATAGCAATTGACTTTTACGGCAATATTGGCCCAAGTAAACAAATTTTAAATCGACCAGTGATGAAGCTGCTAGAGTCAACTTAATTCAGTTGAATAATAGACCAATAAAAGTACTGTTATTTATGACACCTTTTGAAATAATGAAAAAAACATACTATCCATCACGACGATTATGCACTTGGCACTTGGATCAGCCTTGTATTGATATTACCTAACATTACTATATGCAACATATAAGGGGGACTACCATGCCAAAAACAATGGTAACAGATGCACTGTGTCGAACGCTATCACAATTAATGCAAAATCACTCAAACGTTTATACCCGTACCAATGACCTTTAACTGGATCATTTATAAGATGCGATCTGCCATCCTATAAATGCTAAATAATTATTGAGCATTAATGATCAACAGCCCCTAAAACAACCTAACCAACTACTGTGCCTAATTGGAATATAGGTAAATACATCGCAACGATAAGCCCGCCCACAACGACACCTAATACAACCATTATCATTGGCTCAAGCAGACTAGTCAGCGCATCAACTGCATCATCAACTTGTTGCTCATAGATATCGGCTACTTTACTCAGCATACCATCTAGATCGCCTGACTCTTCACCTATCATCACCATTTGCGAAACCATATCAGGAAAAATATATGTTGATTTCATGGCAACATTCATTTGCATACCCGCCATCACTTCTGAGCGGATATTTGCAATCGCAGTGCGGTAAACATAATTGCCAGATGCACCACCAGCTGAAATAAGCGCGTCAACAAGGGGAATACCTGCCGCAAAAGTTGTTGATAAAGTACGCGTAAAGCGCGCAACAGCGGCTTTATTTAAAATAGTACTAATAATCGGGATTTTTAATATGAATTTATCGGTAATATCGCGTACCTTTTGAGATTTTAAATGCGCTTTTTTAAAGGCAAACACAACAGCAAATACCGAGGCGAATACGAGATACCAATAAGCTTGCACAAAGTCAGAAATATCCAAAACAAACAATGTAAAAGTAGGTAATTCAGCCCCAAATCCTTCAAAAATATCTTTAAATTGTGGGATAACAAATAACAACAATAACAGCGTGACAACCCCTGCTACAGCTAATACTGCCGCAGGATAGAACATAGCTTTTTTGATTTTTGATTTAAGTTGTTCTGATTTTTCTTTATAAATTGAAATACGATCATAAATCGTATCAAGTGCACCTGATTGTTCTCCTGCCCCAACTAAATCACAATAGAGAGCATCAAAATACTTTGGATGTTGACGAAGCGTTTGCGACATAGGCGTACCTGATGAAACGTCAATGGCAATCTTGGTCATTAAAATACGCAATGAGGGTTTTTCATTGCTTTTCGCAATAAGTTCTAAACTTTGAACAAGTGGGACACCTGCACTTAGCATAGTCGCAATTTGTCGAGAAATGACAGCAATATCCATTGGGACAATTTTATCGACAAATGAAAAAAGTGGTTTAGCCTTCTTTTGTATTTTAGTAACATTCACCCCTTGCTTTCGTAGTTCAACCTTTACTTCAGCTAATGAGGATCCTTGAATTTCACCAGAGATTTTAGCCCCTTTGCGATTAATACCCTTCCATTTAAAAACATTAATAACTGGCGCTTTGGAATTATTAGATTTGGTCATTGTCGCTTCCTACTCGTTAATACCGAATCGAACTCAATTAGCTTATCAAGTTTACCACTTAAAATTAGTACGCAATCATTGAACATTTTATAAAGGAAGCCCTTCCCGTCTTAAATTGATTTATTTTTACGTTACTCTTGTTACTTCTTTTAGGCTAGTTACACCTTCGATTGCTTTTTTCAATGCCGATTGTCTTAAATTAAACATGCCTTCGGCTACTGCTACGTCTGCTATTTGAGTCGCGTTACCGTCGTTTAAAATAACATGTGAAATTTTGCCTGACATGACTAATACCTCGTAAATGCCAACGCGCCCTTTATAGCCATCACTGCATTTATCGCAACCAACGGCTTTATAAAGCGTAAATTTATTTTTAATTTGCTGGTGATTAAAACCTATTTTATTTAACTCTTCATCGCTGTATTGGTCTACTTCAATCTTACATTCATCACAGAGCCTCCGCGCTAATCTTTGCGCAATAATCAATGACACAGATGAGGCAATATTAAACGCAGGAACGCCCATATTTAATAACCTCGTTAATGTTTCAGAAGCAGAATTAGTATGTAGAGTTGATAAAACTAGATGCCCTGTTTGTGCCGCTTTAATGGCTATTTCAGCAGTCTCTAAATCTCGAATTTCACCCACCATGACGATATCAGGATCTTGTCGTAAAAATGAACGCAACGCTGAAGCAAAAGTAAGTCCTGCTTTTGTATTAATTTGAACTTGATTTATTCCAGACAAGTTAATTTCAACTGGATCTTCTGCCGTTGAAATATTACGCTCAACAGTGTTTAAAATATTTAACCCTGTATAAAGTGAGACTGTTTTACCACTCCCTGTTGGCCCTGTAATTAAAATCATACCTTGTGGTTTATCCAGTGCATCAAGGTATTTTTCTTTTTGCTCGTCAGTATAACCTAATCGGTCGATATCAAGGCTTGCCGCAGAAGAATCTAGAATACGCATAACTACCTTTTCTCCCCACATGGTGGGTAGGGTACTTACACGAAAGTCAATACTGCGATTATTAGATACCTTTAGTTTTATTCTGCCATCTTGGGGTAAACGCCGCTCTGCAATATCAAGTTTTGACATTACTTTTAACCGAGCAGAAAAACGATTAGCTAAATTAACGGATGGGGAAGCAATTTCTTTCAAAATACCATCAATTCGAAAACGAATACGGTACTTTTTTTCATAAGGCTCAAAATGTAAATCTGAAGCACCTTTTTTTACAGCATCAAGTAAAACACCATTAATATATTTGACAATTGGCGCGTCATCTCTAACATTCTGCGATTCATCAAGCCTTGAGTCTGATGAATCAACTTCGACCTCATCAAGATCAGTCATTTCACCTAGGCTCGCAACATCATCTTGTACAATTTCATCAATTGCTTTTTGCAGTATGACCTCTTCAACTAAAAGCGCCTCGGTATGTATTGAAAAGCTAAAGCCAAATTGTTCAAGTGCGCCACTATTGGTTGGATCTGAAATAGCAATATAGAGTGTGTTTTCGTTCACATAGATGGGCAGTGCATGATGCGTTTCAATGAGTTTTTCGTTGATATATTTTTGTGGGAGATTATTAAGATCAATACTCGTCGAGTTAAGGCAGGGGAGCCCATATTCAGACTCACAAAATTCAGCCAATTTGTGACTAGAAATAAAATCATTCTCAACTAAATAGCTAACCAGTGGTTTTTTTTCACTTACTGCGGCATTGCTGATTTGCAGTAATTTATCTGTAGGAAGTAAACCACAAGCGGCCAAGCTAGAAGCAAGACCGCTGATGTTATTTGCTGGCATTAATTAATAATATTCTGATGTTGTCCAAGTAACCGCACCAGTAGTTGCTCGTGTACCCGTTAAAATGTATTGAGAATTATTTGGTAAACTACTTATCGCACCCGTGTTAGTGACATAAACAAAAACCACACCAGGAGCAGCGGTACCAATTGCATCCCCAGTCAGTGTGAGGTCTGCTGTAGGCGTAGGAGCTGCAGCTTGAATGTCTACCGCTATACCACCAATGTCAGCCGTTGCTGGTATTAAATTCGTACCATTAATACAATCTGAAGTAAATGTTGCAGCATTCGTTGCTTTCATTTGTGCACAAACTTCAACCGCAGATTTTGCCGCTGTTGCTGCAGAAACCAAATTGGTGAATGCTGCTTTTTTAGTATAATTTTGATAAGCAGGCAGTGCAACTGCTGCCAAGATACCAATAATTGCAATAACAATTAATAACTCGATCAATGTAAAACCTGATTGTATTTTTTTCATAATGTTACTCCATCCACTTGATTAAAAGAATTAAAACTTTTTTTTGTGCTATTATCATGCCATTTTCAATTGTAGACTATTAATCTCATTTATACAAAAAACACATTCGATTAATATTTAATACCATTAATAAAAATAAATGAGATCAACAAGCAGTTTTTTAAAGTGCTAACCATACTTGAGTATACCTTGTATTATTTAATGCACGAGCCATTTATGCAATACCTTGCCACACTCAAAGTGACACCAACCAATCAGGTATATACCCATGTTACTTCAAGATGCAAAGTCCGCAAGATAAATTATAGCAAAATAAGAGATGAGAATTGCCCTCTTGATGATTAAAATAGAGACTTTAATTCTTAACTAGCCGCTCTAACACAATATTTTATAACGATGAAGATTGGTGCAAATTGAGTTGCGCTAAGGGTGAAAAATATAAAATTAATACTAGCCTACAATAATCGAAAAGTGAATAACCAATCGATAATTAACACTTTTCGTTTATCGGTCTAATATTGTGCCTTGTTCTGGTTATCGAGCTTGCACCTGCAAAGTATTTTAAAATAACAGAGGTATAAATAAAACATTAGCCAAAAAATAATCGCTTCAACCAACCGGAATCAAGCTTTTTTTTACACTTTTTTAATTGTGTTGCATATCTTTTTGATCGTTTATCAACTCGTTTCGCAATTTTTAGTAACCAGGCTTTTTTCTTATAACTTTTATTGCGATAACCGCCCCACCCTTCATGATAATTTAAGTATTGTTTGTAGGCATCCCATTTTGAAACCCCGTTTATATTATGCGTTTTGGCAATAAACCAGCCCATAAAATCAATTGAATCTGCAAAATCACCACGATCACTCCAGTGACTGTTTGTTTCGCGTCGATAATCATTCCATGTTGCGGTTTTCGCTTGTGCGTAACCGTAAGCATCACTCAGGCGACCGATGGGAATAAACCAAAAATACTGCATTGCTGGAGCGGCATTATGCCTAAAACTGCTTTCTTGATACATTATTGCCATTGGTACATGAATAGGGGTTCCCCATTTTATATTCATGTCTTTTGAAGCAGTATACCAGCCTCTGTGTTCAAGAAATATATCACAAATATTTTCAGGATTTTTAGGGGGAAGCGTTGCACATGCCGTTAAAACCAATGCGTTCAAAAAAATAATCATTTTATAGGTTATTTTCATTATATAGCCTTCAAATTTTATGGCAAGATAGGCGATAATTTTTCAATCACCATTTGTAACGTACATTTACCTCTATACTCATTAATATCTAGGCAATAAACACAGTGTAATAATTTTAAAGATGCATTTGGCCAGATGTTCAAATCAACATTAAAGGCAATTGCATCAACAGTTTTCATCTCCAGCGATAACACTAATTTCAAGTGTTTTCCACCAACCAACCTTTGTTGTAAAATATTGAATTGACCATCAAAAAGCGGGGCATCAAAGCCTTGCCCCCATGGACCTGCATCACGCAGTTCTTGCGCTATTTTTAATGAAAAATTAGACGCACTGAGCGTGCCGTCTGATAAAACAATATTAGTTAAGACTTCCTTTTCAATTTGTGATTCAAGTACGTTATTGAGTGTTTTCTCAAATAACTTAAAATCTAACGCTGCAAGTGATAAGCCTGCCGCCATTGCATGCCCACCAAATTTTAAAATAGCACCTGGGATCTTTTTATCAACTAAATCTAATATATCTCGAATATTAACTCCAGAAATAGATCGTGCTGAACCTTTAATTTCACCATCTTTTGATTGTGCAAAGATAAAGGTAGGACGATAATAACGCTCTTTGATCCTCGAAGCGACTAAACCTATGATCCCTTGGTGCCAATCTGGATCAAACAAGCAAATTGCATAGGGGATATTATTTTCATTAAGTGATAATTCTTTTAATATTTTTAGCGCCTCATCCTGCATTCCCTGCTCAATCTCACGTCGTGATCTATTAAGAGTATCTAGGGCTTCTGCTAATATGTCTGCCTGTTGAGTATCATTACAAAGCAGTAATTCAACACCCGAACTCATTTCATCAAGCCTTCCTGCTGCATTGAGTCTTGGTGCCAATGCAAAGCCTAAATCACTGGCAACTAACTGTTTTTGATTACATTTGGCAACCTTAATTAATGCACTAATACCAGGTCGGCATTTATCCGCTCTTATTCTTGCAAGTCCTTGATAAACTAAAATCCTATTGTTTTTATCTAATATGACAACATCGGCAACTGTACCAAGTGCAACAATATCAAGTAAAGACGCTAAATTAGGGGCAGTTTGATTTGTAAAATACTTTTTGTTGATAAGAAAAGAGCGCATTGCAAGCATAATATAAAAAGCAACCCCGACACCTGCAAGGTTTTTACTTTCAAATGTACACGCATGTTGATTTGGATTGACGATAACAGCTGCATTGGGCACTTTATTTCCAGGTAAATGATGATCAGTAACCAGCACTTGTACACCTTTATTATTAGCATGGTTTACGCCACTAACACTTGAAATACCGTTATCAACAGTCATGATAACCTGCGCACCTTTTGTTATGGCCAAATCTACTACTTCAGGCGTTAAACCATAACCATAATCAAAACGATTAGGCACTAAATAATCAATATTTGTAAAGCCTAATGCCTTTAATGCAATGATACTTAATGCTGTGCTTGTTGCACCATCCGCATCAAAATCTCCAACCACAATTAACCGCTTGGTTGACTTTAATGCACGATAGAGAAGCTCACAAGCAGCATCAATGCCTTTTAATTGTTTAGGATCTAGTAACGTTTTTGTACTGTTATCCAATTCACGATCATTGATAATGCCACGATTTGCATAAAGTTGCTTGAGTAAAGCAGAACAAGGGAAAGAAAGTCCTTCATTTGATTTTTGGGGTCTATTTTTTATTTTAATTAACGACATAACAGTAATTTTATTAAATAATATTAATTCGGGAAAACAACACTACAAAAACTGCTATTTTATACTTATCCATAGTAAATTCACTTACAATAGCCAGTTATTGTCTCGTCAATTTTTGTTGATGTGAACATAAATTTCAGCACATAGTATTCTTCCGCGCAATATTTATACAAATTACCTTAAGTATGTCATCTTAATTTTACACAGTAAAAAAACTTAATTTAAGCAGTAAGTTGATGTAAATGACAATTCCCTTTACGAAACTTACAACGAAGAAGTAAATTATGTTAAACAGTAAAATAGATCGCCTATTTATTGTAATTGGTATTATTATACGGCAATGATACTGCAATATGAAAAGCCATCAAGCCAAAATGTATCAAGTCGAGGTACTCAACATAAAATCACCTAAAATCGAATTAAAATAAAGGTTTTAATTTTTAACTGGGGCACACATTCGAAATTTGATTACGACCTAGATTACTGCAAGTAACCAAGCTCTACAGGGAAGGCTCAAAAGCCAGCTCTGCACTACAACATTCAAAAAGAGAATAACTGTTAACTCATGTTGTGTATTGATCTGACATCCGACATAAAGCCTGATAAAGAATCTGTAAGTTACATGGGTATATACCCAAAATGAAATATTACTTCGCTTTTTTGCTCTGTTGAATAACCGTTAATAAATTCTCTGGTGGTAAATAACCAGCTTTCATCGAACCATCATCTAAAATAATGGCAGGAGTACCTCTTACACCAAAGGATACTCCAAGCTCATATTGTTCTTTAACTGTATTTTTACACGTTTTAGACACAACAGATTTACCTTTTTTTGAGTTATTCATCGCTAATTTACGATCTTTTGCACACCATATGGAGACCATTGTGTCATAGGTTGGTGAATTTATACCGCTACGAGGAAAAGCAAGGTAACGCACAGTAATGCCTAATTTATTGTAATCAGATATTTGTGAATGCAATTTTTTACAGTAGGCACAACTTGTATCTGTAAAGACAGTTATCACATGTTTCTGATTTTTAGCTTTATAAATAATCATGTCGGGTTCAAACGATTTAAGTTTTTTCAATCTCCACGCGTCAAGCGATTTTTCTGTCACATTCCTCATATTATTATTTAAATCATAAATACTGCCATTAATTAAATAATTACCATCGGCGCTCACATAGAAAACGCCTTGGTTGGTTTGCACTTGGTAAAGACCTTTTATGACGGAGTTTTTCATGGATGAAATTTGCAAGTTTAGCACTTTCATTTTAGCTGTGATATTTTTTGTGATTTTCGCGTTAGGTTTTGCAATGTTCGTCTCAGTCTTTGCAAATGCAAGCGTTGACGTGAACATAAAAAATATTACGACAGTTTTTGTGAAAATAGACATATTCCAACCTCTAAATGTTATAAAATTTGATCATTATGCCATAACTAAAGCTGAAATTTAACAAGGCATGGTAAATTTGTAGTAATAATATCCACAAGCACATTTATACTCATTGTCATTCAAGGTGCAAAGTATAGCAAGCGTTGAGGTAAACAGATCCTACTCGGAAAACTGCTTATCTAACTAGTTCCATCGATACTTGTCCAGTTTGAAGATATTTGACTCAAAGCTAGCCCTTTAGAGCGACAGATCAAAAACAAATAAAGTTTAAATGTATATTTTATTTAAAATACCGACAAACGATTAGCTTTGTTAATCGCTGAGAGACCATCAAACTGCACCTTGGCATAGTATTCGAGCTGACGATCAAAAAAACACTTTGATTGGTAACGGGTATTTCCCCATGTGACATTAACTTTAAAAATTAACCAAGCGTTTAGGTGCAATCAACCCATCATCATTCATTTGCCCAACACCAATGAATATTTTTTCTTCTCCAGAGGTAATTCTCACCAATATATTATCAGGCGCATTTAAAACTTGAACAGCTTGCCCATGTAAAACATACTCCGCCATTGTTGAGCTTATATTCACCTCAGGATAATTTTTAACTGCGCTATCTATTTCAAGTAACAACGGATCTAACAAATTATAAGGGTTAATATCTTCACGCTTAGCTTGTTCGATTAATGTTTCCAATTGTGCAATTGTGACCATTTTTTCATATGGATAATCAGCAACTTGCGTTCGACGGAGCATGCAAACATGCGCACCACAGCCTAATAATTCACCCAAATCATCCACAATTGTTCGGATATAAGTACCTTTACTCACATGAATATCTAAATCCACTAAATCGTTTTCAAAACGTAATTGATTAATTTCATAAACGCAGATAGGACGAGCCGATCTCTCAATAGTGATACCTTCACGTGCATATTTGTAAAGGGGTTTTCCCTTATGCTTTAATGCGCTGTACATTGATGGGATTTGCATAATATCACCACGAAACGTATCAATAGCACTAGCGAGTTGTGATTGTGTCACTGATATCTCTTTTTCGGAAACAACATCACCTTGAGAGTCACTTGTCGTAGTACGAATACCAAGTTTAGCTCTTACGATATAACGTTTATCTGAGTCGAGTAAAAACTGGGAAAATTTAGTAGCTTCACCTAAACACAAAGGTAACATACCCGTTGCAAGGGGATCTAACGCACCAGTATGACCCGCCTTACTGGCAAAAAAAATCTTTTTTACGCGTTGCAGTGCTTGATTAGAGCTAATACCCGTTGGTTTATCTAATAAAATAATACCATTGATTTCACGCCCTTTTCTTTTCCTTGCCATTATTATTCATCGCTTTCTTCGACGCGATCTGTAGCATCAAATTTAAGTTTATCAGTACGTACTGCACCACTGACAAGCTCAGAGATACGTAAACCTTCTGTTAATGTTTCATCAAAACAAAAGCGTATTTCTGGCACAATTCGCAAACTCATCGCTTTACCTAGCAAGCGGCGAATATAACCTGATGCCCAATTTAAGCCTTCTAGTGACTCTTCATTTGTTTGCGAGCCAATCGTTAAAAAGGTCACAAAAACCTTCGCACAAGCAAGATCACGGCTGAGATCAACACCTGAAATAGTCACCATACCAATACGCGGATCTTTAACTTCTTGTTGTAAAATACGTGCTAGCTCTTTTTGAATTTGCTGTGACACTCGTGAACTACGGCTATATTCTTTTGCCATTTTATTTTCCTATTTTTCATCTAATCGCAAGCCATTGGATTTATTCTTTGTGACTAGCTAAAAAACTAATATCAGGGTTTTCACCCAACCTTAATAGCGCGTTATTCCTCAATCACAAACCATGCAATTATCTATTTTATACCAATTTCGTTAAGTTTCGGTAAATATGTGTTCTCAATTTTACGAAGGTAAACAGCTTAATTTAAAGCGCAACTTCATGTGGTTTAATGTTTTATTTAAGAAACTTACAACACGCAAGTAAGTTATGTTAAACAACAAAATAAAAAAGCTATTTATGGTAATTGAATCTAAGTTGTTTATAAAAGATCCAAACATCTTGCCAAGCCCGATAATGCGACTCTACAACAAAATGTTATAATGACCGTAATAAATACAATTAGACTGATGAAACATAAGCTCGATTTTTTGTTGACAAGATAACAAGCCGTTTAAATAATTTTCAAGGAAAGAATGCTTAACGAATATAACGCCATGGGCTGATCACTGAGCGAGGCGACATGGCATCTTTACGTCACATCCATGTAAATATGTTTTGAAAAGGATTAAAGTGTGCGCTTAATTTCAATAATTTCAAATACTTCTATTTTGTCGCCTACATGTACATCATTGTAGTTCTTAACACCAATACCGCACTCCATACCGTTACCCACTGTTTCTGCATCTTCTTTAAATCTGCGTAGTGATTCAAGTACACCTTCGTAAATAACAATATTATTGCGAAGCACACGGATTGGATTGTTACGCTTAATTTTACCTTCTATCACCATGCAACCCGCAATAGAACCAATTTTGGGTGATTTAAATACTTCACGAACATCTGCAAGACCGATAATTTCATGTTTAAATTCAGATGCTAATAAACCACTGAGCGAACCACGAACTTTATCAATTAAATTATAAATAATGCTATAATAATGTAAGTCAACCCCTTCATTATCTATTAGATTACGCGCGGGAGTATCTGCACGAACATTAAAGCCAATCACAATTGCACCAGAAGCAGAAGCAAGTGATGCATCCGTTTCTGTAATACCACCAACACCAGAACCAATAATATTCACTTTTACTTCGTCTGTTGATAATTTGTTTAATGACTCAATAATAGCTTCAAGAGAACCTTGTACATCCGCCTTAAGGACGATATTAAGCTCTGAAACTTCTCCTGCTTCCATGTTACTAAACATATTATCAAGTTTCGCTTTTTGTTGACGCGCGAGTTTAATATCGCGAAATTTCCCTTGTCGATATAAAGCAACTTCACGCGCTTTTTTCTCATCACGAACAACTATCGCTTCATCGCCTGCTTCAGGTACACCAGAAAGGCCTAAAATCTCAACGGGGATAGACGGACCTGCACTTTCCATTGATAAACCATTTTCATCACGCATAGCACGGATCCTGCCATATTCAAGCCCACAAAGTACAATATCACCTTGCTTGAGTTCACCGTGTTGAATAAGGATTGTCGCAACAGGTCCTCGACCTTTATCGAGACGAGACTCAATAACAACTCCCGATGCAGCCCCTATTGCAACAGCTTCTAAATCAAGCATCTCAGCTTGTAATAAGATGCTATCAAGCAGATCATTAATTCCATCACCAAATTTTGCAGAAATATTATTAAAGATATTACTTCCGCCCCATTCCTCTGAAATAACATCATGCTGAGAGAGCTCAGTTTTAATGCGATCAAAATCCGCGCCTTCTTTATCAATTTTGTTCACAGCAACCATCAAAGGAATACCAGTTGCCTTAGCATGCTGAATCGCTTCAATGGTTTGAGGCATCACACCATCATCTGCAGCAACAACTAAAATAACGATATCTGTCGCTTGAGCACCCCGCCTACGCATTGAGGTAAACGCCGCGTGTCCCGGTGTATCTAAGAAGGTGATCATGCCTTTATCAGTCTTTACATGGTAAGCACCAATATGTTGTGTGATACCACCTGCTTCACCATCGACTACCTTCGCTTTACGAATGTAATCAAGTAACGATGTTTTGCCATGATCAACATGCCCCATAATGGTGACCACAGGAGCTCGAAATTTTTTAACACCCATTTGCTTCGCATCAGCTAATACAGCTTCTTCTAACTCATTTTCTTTTGTTAGAATAACTTTATGCCCCATTTCTTCAGCAACAATTGTCGCTGTATCTTGATCTATAACCTGGTTAATGGTTGCCATCGCACCCATTTTCATCATTTCTTTAATCACCTCAACCGCCTTAACCGCCATTTTATTTGCAAGCTCTGCAACAGTGATTGTTTCACCAATTTTAACTTCACGCTCAACAGGCGTTGCAGGTTTTTCAAATGCTTGCAGTAGTGTCGATGCTGTTTTTATGCGAAATTTCTTTTCGCGTTTATGGCGTCGATT
The DNA here is from genome assembly GCA_023145575.1 of Psychromonas sp. Lineage (GTDB taxonomy): Bacteria > Pseudomonadota > Gammaproteobacteria > Enterobacterales > Psychromonadaceae > Psychromonas. The sequence continues at coordinate 2,998 of JAGLDN010000156.1, read as the reverse complement.
AGGTTGTTCATTAGCGGTTTGCGTTGGTTGCTTTTCAGCTGTCTTTTTCTTCTTCCGACGTGACGGACCTTCCGCTTTAGAATCTAATGCATCTTCTGCTGCTTGCGCTTCTTTTGAAGATGTAATGTGATAATCAACACCTTCATTTGCTTTTTTACGATCCGCTTCTTCCTTAGCCCAACGATCCGCATTTTCTTCTGCGAGTTTCTTCGATTCTGCCGCTTGTGCTGCCGCCTCAGTTTGAGCTTTAGCTTCGGCAGCTTCCTCTGCATTTTTTAATATTTGTTCAGCCTCTTGATCTATTTTAATTTGCTCTGCCGACTTTTCTACATTAACCACTTGTTGATTTGCTTTGTTTATCGCGGCTGCTTTCTTCGCTTTTTCATCTGCAAGTTTCTTTGCTTCGGCTTTCTCCATTTGAATTTTTTCGGCTGCTATTTTTTTCTCCGCCAACTCTTCTTGGACTTTAGCGGCTTCAGCTGCTTTTATTGCTAGATCCTCAACGTTATCCGTGATGATTTTTTTATCACTATTTTGCACATATGAACGTTTTTTGCGCACTTCAACATTAACCGAATTACTTTGACCTTTGACTTTAATCAATGATTTTACTCTACGATTTAATGTTAGTGTTTTTTTAATTCGACCACCATGCTGATTTTGAAGAAATATTGTTAATGCTTGCTTTTCTTTTAAGCTAACAGTATCACCCGCAATTTTTTTTATATCCGCAAATGCAAACTGTTCAATTAAAAATTCTTCCGTTTTATTCAAATCTTTTGCTAGTTCTGTTAATAAAATATCTGTCATGTTTGTTCTCCTATCCGATACTTATTTAGCTTCATCGCTAAACCAGCAAATATTGCGAGCAGCCATAATAAGCGCCCCTGATCTTTCTTCACTTAATTCTTCAATATCCATTAAATCATCAACAGCTTGCTCCGCAAGATTTTCTAACGTGATGATTCCTTTACTTGCAAAAATATATGCAAAATGAGGTTCCAATCCTTCAAGTGCTAATAAATCTTCTGCAGGCTCAATTTTACCAATCTTTTCCTCACGCAATAAATCGCGCGTTATTAAAATATCTTTTGCTCGATCTCGAAGAGCAACGGCCATCTCTTCATCTAAACCTTCAATATCAAGTAAATCAACTTTGGGGACATAGGCGATTTCTTCTAGTGAAGTAAATCCTTCTTCGACTAATATGTTTGCAAATTCTTTTTCTATATCAAGTGCATCTGTAAAGGTACATATAATAGCGTCTGATTCGGCTTGATGCTTAGCTTGCAACTCTGCGACAGTCATCACATTTAATTTCCAATCAGTTAATTGAGAGGCTAAACGTATATTTTGTCCATTTTTGCCAATAGCTTGCGCTAAATTATCTTCTTCAACAGCAATGTCCATACTATGCTCTTCTTCATCAACAACAATACTGACAACTTCTGCAGGTGACATCGCATTGATAACAAACTGCGCTGCATTTTCATCCCAAAGAATAATATCGACACGCTCACCATTTAATTCCCGTGTGACGGCTTGAACGCGTGCACCACGCATTCCAACACAGGCCCCAACAGGATCAATACGTTGATCATTTGATTTAACCGCAATTTTTGCGCGCGATCCGGGATCACGCGCGGCACCCATCAAATCAATCATTTCTTCTGCAATTTCAGGTACTTCTAAACGAAACAATTCAATGAGCATATTCGGTTGAGTTCGCGTCATGAATAATTGTGCGCCGCGCGCTTCAGGTCGAATTTCAAATAATAAACCACGTAAGCGATCACCGGGACGAAAATTTTCCCGAGGGATCATTTCATCACGGAAAATTATCGCTTCTGCGTTTTCACCAAGGTCAAGTAAAATACTGTCACGATTCATACGCTTAACCACACCCGTAATAAGCTCACCCTTTTGATCTTTATATTGTTCGATAACCTGAGCTCGTTCAGCTTCACGTACTTTAGCCACAATAACTTGCTTCGCAGTTTGTGTTGCAATACGATCAAATTTTACTGAATCAATTTGATCTTCAATATAGTCTCCCACTTGAAGATCAGGATCATCATACACAGCAGCTTCAAATGTAATTTCTGCGCATTGGTTTTCCATGACAGCATCCTTTTCTATTACCTTCCAGCGGCGAAATGTTTCAAAATTACCTGTTTTACGGTCAATTTCAACGCGCACTTCAATATCTTGAGGAAATTTTTTTTTGGTTGCAATTGCAAGTGCTGATTCTAATGCTTCGAAAATAGCCTCTTCTGGAAGCCCTTTTTCGTTGGATACCGCTTCAACAACATATAAAATTTCTTTACTGTTCATTGTTCATCACCTCACTTAATCAAATTTAGGGATTATATTCGCTTTTTGAATGTTACTCAGTGCAAAACGTTCTAATGTACCATTTACATTAATACAAATTATTTCACCGATGACACTGTCAATAATACCTTTCCATTTGCGTCTATTTTGGCTAGGCATCCTGAGTTGAACTTTTATATTTTCGCCAATAAAAGCTTCATATTGTTTCGCATTAAACAGCGGCCGAGTTAAGCCTGGTGATGAAACTTCAAGGGTATACTCATTCTTTATTGGATCTTCAACATCCATCACCGCGCTAATTTGGCGACTGACAAGAGCACAGTCATCAACTAAAATACCCTGTTCTTGATCAATGTAAACACGTAGTGTTGAATGCTTACCAACGCGCACATATTCAATGCCCACCAACTCAAAACCAAAATCTTCTACACTCGGTGCAAGCAGCTTCGTCAATCGTTGCTCTAAACTTGTCACATTCATCTCCTTTGCGGTATAAAAAAAAGGATTGCAACCCTCATATACCAATAACAATATAGAATAAGTCTTTGTTCTGATTAGACTTTTTGTTTTGTGAAAAACAAAAAAGCCCCAATAAATTGGAGCTTCATTCTTTTGCTCGGCTTACCTATTATTAGGTATCGAACAGAACAATACTATTACTATT
>JAGLDN010000155.1 GCA_023145575.1 Psychromonas sp. | reverse complement strand
CCAAGGTAGTTGACGTCTGATAGGTAAGTATATGTCAGTGGTTTTTAGAATCTTCCAAAACGAAAAAGTGCTTCTTTTAGCATCGAAAATCACTGCCGACAAAAGAAGAATAACGAAAGATCCGCACTTTATCCGTCTGATTGTATTTACATAGTTATACGATAATTGTTATTTGTGAGCATTATTTAAGAAATTTTACTCGATATCCATACTAACAGATCACGTGATGGCATCATATTAGCAAAGAAAGCCAATAATTTATTCTTAAATCCAGGGATAATTGTCATTTTACCTTTCATTAAGCCATCATAACCTATTTTTGCAACTCGCTGAGGATCCATTAGTTTCCCTTTGAATAAATTGGAGTCTTTTATATTTGCCGATTTTTCAAACTCTGTTGCTGTTGGACCAGGACATAAAACACTCACTGAAACTCCCGATCCTTTTAATTCATAGTGTAATGCTTCTGTAAAATTTAATACATAGGATTTGCTTGCTGCATATACAGCAAACCTAGGAAGAGGTTGGAAGGATGCAGTTGAAGCAATATTTAAAATTTTCCCATCTCTATTTTTCATCATTTCTTTTATGAAGATAGAAGTTAATTCAGTTAGGGTTAATATGTTCAAATTGATCATGTTTCGTGTTTTACTCAAACTACTGACAATGAAACGTCCATGATCACCAAAGCCTGCATTATTAATAAGAATATCGATTCTAATTTTTCTTTTTTGGATCTCAGAATATATCTCTGTCGCCGCATTTTGGCGCGACAGATCAACAGAAAATACCGTAACAACAATACCGTAGTCTTGTTCATATTTATCTGACAGTTGCTCTAACTTGTCTTTGCTTCGTGCAACGAGAATAAGGTTGTACCCTTGTTGAGCAAATATTTCTGCAAATGATTTTCCAATACCACCAGATGCCCCTGTGATAAGTGCTGTTTTCATTTTAACTCCTTAATACCCATGTTACCTGAAGATGAAAAGTCAGTACCGCAGATCGTGGCAATATGCGAGGCATTAAATCAGCCTGTCGATGATAAACTGCGTTAATCACCTAATATAGCATTAAAAGGAAGATTTTAAAACTTAACTAATTGTTCTATATAGATATAGTGATTTTATGACGTTGGTTATTGGTGAAAGTAGACAAACCCGTGGCTACCAAAACTTGATTTATTTTGAAAAATGGTAGCCTTTCGATCAACAATCGAAAAGTGAGTAATCAATCAATAATTAACATCTTGTCGTTCATTCGCAGGCAAACGACAAGGTCAGATAACCGATGATAGGTGAAATGTTACGCCATATTTTTGATCATTTAGTACGCGAATGATGTAACATATTTACCTCACTTGGGTATGCATCATTACATAGGGTGAGAACTATGATGCAAAAAGACATACCATTAAAGGATTAATTACGTTAATAAAGGCAATCGTAGCCGCATTTGCCTTGAATTAACTTATTTTCTTCCTAATATTTATGCCTTACTATTAGCATTATCAGTATTAACCTCTAAAATACTTTTGTGATACAAAGGGCATTTTTTCAATAGTCATTGGTAATTTTTTTCCTCGCACCTCAGCAAAAATCTTTTCCCCGATAACCGCAAGTGCCGAATTAATATATGCCATAGCAACAGGCATACCTTTTGTAGGACCGAATACACCACTCGTTACGATGCCAACTTCATTATTTTCTCCGTCAAAAAGTTTAACCCCCTCACGTACTGGTGCTTTTGTGTCTCCTACCAGCCCAATTCGTTTACGTAGCACATTTTTTGTTTTGATTTGTTCTAGAATAATATCACTGCCGATAAATCCGCCAGCTCGTTCGTTTGATTCAAGGCGTACCTTGCTAATCCCCCATAATAAGCTTGCTTCAACGGGTGTGGTTGTTTTATCGATATCCTTCCCATAAAGACACAACCCAGATTCTAAACGTAATGAATCACGCGCCCCTAATCCGATTAATTCAACATCTTTGTGTTTTAATAATTCTCGTGCAAGTTTTTCCGCTAAATCATTCGGCACTGATATTTCAAAACCATCTTCTCCCGTATAACCAGAACGGCTTATATAACATTCAACGTCGAGCAAGTTGAGTTTAAATGAATCCATAAAGACCATATTGACGACAGATGAGTTGAGCGCTGATAATACATCAAGCGCTTTAGGACCTTGAAGTGCTAATAATGCACGATCTTCAATAACTTCTAAGGTTACATCTTCTGGAATATGAGTTTTAATATGATCAATATCTGCTTGTTTACACGCAGCGTTTACAACCATAAATAAATGGTCGTCAAAATTTGCAACCATAAAATCATCATTGATCCCGCCTTGCTCATTAGTAAAAAATGCATAACGCTGCTTTGCAACTGGTAAATCTATAATATCAACAGGCGCTAGAGCTTCGAGTGCTTTTGCAGCATTCTCTCCCGATAATCGCATTTGGCCCATATGCGACACATCAAACAAACCTGCTTTAGCACGACAATGTAGATGTTCTTTTTTTACGCCTAATTTATATTGTAAAGCCATTTCATAACCAGCAAATGGTACGATTTTTGCGCCCCTTTCAATATGCAATGAATGAAGTGGCGTAATCCTTAGTTTTTCTGACATTTAATCCATCCCCTTAAATAAAGCTTAATTAACATGTAACTATAATGCCAAAATTTTATTTGTGACAATCTTTTCTTTCAATTATAATATACTCTGTCTATTATCACGCTTTTAATGATAAAATGACTTTTTTGATGAGTAATTACTTATTTTTGTAATAAATACACAAATAGCCCAGTAAATTTTTTAACTGTGTAAATGATTTTTACACAGAAAGGTATCATACCACGCATATATTATAAATATATATTTAAAATGATAGTATTACACTGGCATCATCAAGACTTGATTAATCTAAAATAGGAGTTAGAATGGAAACGTCATTATTATTTACAAAAAATCATGAGTGGGTGCTAGATAACGCGGATGGCACAGTTACAGTTGGAATTTCGGAACAAGCACAGTCATTACTAGGTGATGTCGTTTTTATAGATTTACCTGCGATTGGTGAGAAAACAGAATCAGGTAAATCGTTTTCATTGCTTGAATCAGTTAAAGCCGCCTCTGATATTTATGCGCCTGTATCGGGTGAGATAATTGCAATAAATGAGGTGCTTGAAGACACACCAGAGCTTATCAATGAAGCGCCTTATGAAGGTGGTTGGATTGCTAAAATTAATCTTTCTGATCCTTGTGAATTAGACGCATTAATGTCTTTTGATGAATATAAAAAAACATATTAAGATCCTATATACTCATGTTATCTCAAGATGCAGCATCATGTACGAATACAATAATCAAAATAATGCATAACATAGGACATATCAATGACAAGCTGACAATTAATGATTGATTACTTTCTTTCAATTCTTACACATCAATGTAACCATTTTTATAGAATAACAGAGTACGCGGCTTTACAAATTTCAACAATCGTAGGTTATTATAAAATCTCGGTTTACTGCAATGACTTAAAAATTGAAGTCTTTATTTTAATTCGACATTAGGTGATTAAAAGTAGTTAATCATCGAGAGGAATATTTTATGTCTCGTTGTTTGGTACAATTTGGTTTGCTGACTTTTCACCTTTACGTCACATGGGTATAAACATCATCAATAATATTTTAAATCAAGCAGATCACAGGCTGTTTTAATTTTGTAACACGACATACATTTAATTTATAAATATTACAAAAAAATGAATGAATTCGAGGTTTAAATTACTGTTTTTTTATTTATTAACTACGTTATTAATCTATCGATGCAATTAAATTGTAGGCTTTTATCGTTGCTACTTTATAAAATTCCCAGAGCAGCAACTCTTTTTTACCAATCTGATTAAAAAGCTGTTTACTGTCATTTGTTATATACCTATATTAAATGGATATTATCTCCACAGGATATCGAAAATGAATACATCATCACTTTTAAGAAAGCTTAATAATGAAAATGATTTTATAGCACGGCATAACGGCCCGTCTCCAGCAGAACAACAGATAATGTTAACTATGCTTGGTATTGACAACCTTGAGCAATTAATGGAACAAACTGTCCCAGAGAAGATCCGCCTTAATGAAGCATTAGCATTATCTCCTGGATTGAGCGAAAACCACATGCTTTGTGCGCTAAAGAAAATAGCAAAGAAAAATCATATATATAAAAGCTATATTGGACAAGGTTATTACAAGACAGACACACCCAATGTTATCTTACGACATGTATTTGAAAATCCAGGTTGGTACACCGCTTATACACCTTATCAGCCTGAAATATCTCAAGGCAGACTTGAATCATTGTTAAACTATCAACAAATGATCATTGATTTAACCGCAATGGATATTGCTAATGCTTCATTACTCGATGAAGCAACCGCCGCCGCAGAAGCCATGACGCTATGTCGCAGATGCGGAAAAAATAAAAGCAACAACTTTTTTGTATCAACCAATATTCACCCTCAAACCATTGATGTTGTGCGAACGCGTGCGCAATTTTTTGGCTATGACATTATCCTTGGTACGATTGATGAACTCGAGGCTCATCATGTATTTGGGGCACTGTTACAATACCCAGGTTCAACGGGTGAAATTTCTGATTTAACGGACGTCATTAAAAAAGCACATGCTAAAAACACACTTGTCTGTGTCGCAAGTGATTTACTTGCATTAACACTGCTCAAAGCACCAGGTGAAATGGATGCCGATATTGTCATTGGTAATACACAGCGCTTTGGTATACCAATGGGGTTTGGCGGCCCACATGCCGCATTTATGGCAACCAAAGATAAATATAAACGATCGATGCCTGGCCGAATTATTGGCGTGTCAATCGACAGTAAAGGAAATCGAGCCTTGCGCATGGCAATGCAAACGAGAGAACAACATATCCGTCGTGAAAGAGCAACATCAAACATTTGTACTGCCCAAGCCCTACTTGCAAATATGTCCGCATTTTACGCACTACATCATGGACCCAAAGGTCTGAAAAAAATTGGACGGCGTGTTCATCACCTGAGTGCTATACTTGCCAAAGGGTTAATAAATGCTGGTTTAACATTATCTAATCAAACCTTTTTTGATACAATTACAATTAACTTTGGTGACAAGACAGATGAAATTTATAAACGAGCGATCTATGCAGGGCTTAATTTTCGCCGCGTCAGTGACACACAACTTGGTATTAGTTTAGATGAAACGACATCTACTCAAGATGTTAATGAACTGTTTTATGTCATTCTTGATAAAAAAACTGATATCGATGCGTTGAGTGTTGAAATTGAAAAAGATGAATTCGCCGCAATACCTGTCGCATGCCAACGTACTAGTGCATATTTAACCCACCCTGTTTTTAGTGAACATCACAGTGAAACGCAAATGATGCGCTACATGAAACAACTTGAAAATAAAGATTTTTCATTAACACATGGCATGATACCACTGGGCAGTTGTACGATGAAACTCAATGCCGTTGCCGAACTCATTCCCGTTGGATGGCCTGAATTTGCACAGATGCACCCTTTTGCACCCATTGAACAAACAAAAGGCTATCAGATCCTCGCTAATGAATTATCTAAAATGCTATGCGCTATAACTGGCTATGATGCATTTTCATTCCAACCAAATTCTGGCGCATCAGGTGAATATGCAGGGTTGATCGCAATTCAACGCTATCATCAAAGTAATGGCGATCATCACCGCAATATTTGTTTGATCCCAAGCTCTGCACATGGTACAAATCCAGCCTCTGCATCAATGCTTTCCATGAAAATTGTAGTTGTTACTTGTGATGATAAGGGTAATATTGATCATGAAGATTTAAAAGAAAAAATCGCAAAAAATCGTGAAAATCTCTCAGCAATCATGATCACATACCCATCAACCTTTGGTGTTTATGAAGAATCGATCAATGATATTTGTGATTGGATCCATGAAGCAGGTGGACAGGTTTACCTCGATGGTGCAAACATGAATGCACAAATCGGTTTAACAAATCCAGGCTTTATTGGCTCAGATGTTTCACACCTCAATTTACACAAAACCTTTGCGATTCCTCACGGAGGCGGTGGCCCTGGTGTGGGACCCATTGGTGTGAAATCTCACCTTACTCCTTTCTTACCAGGTCATGGTAGTAATTCACCTAGCCAGAAAAATGAGCAAGAGCATAACTTTGCTGTTTCTGCCGCAAATTTAGGATCTGCATCAATTTTACCAATAACATATGCTTATATAGCACTGATGGGTAAAGGAGGATTAACACAAGCAACTCAATTAGCAATATTAAATGCAAATTATCTTATGGAACGCTTACGATTATACTATCCTGTTTTATATCGAGGAAAACAAGGCCGTGTTGCACATGAATGTATTATTGACTTGCGACCATTAAAAGCCACGAGTGGCATTTCAGAAGAAGATATTTCTAAACGTTTAATGGATTATGGATTTCATGCACCGACAATGTCATTTCCTGTCGCAGGCACATTAATGATTGAACCGACTGAATCAGAAGATCTCGCTGAAATTGATCGTTTCTGTGATTCGATGATTGCAATTCGCTTTGAAATTACAAAAATACAAGAGGGTGAGTGGACACTTGAAGACAACCCATTAGTCAATGCGCCACATACACAAACCGACTTAATGGCGGCAGATTGGTCGCATTGCTATTCACGCGAATTAGCTTGCTTTCCAACAAAAAAAACGAAACAAACAAAATATTGGCCAAGTGTAAACAGGGTTGATAATGTATATGGCGACAGAAACTTGTTCTGCTCATGTCCAAATATTGATAGCTATATTGATGAAGAATAATTATTTTAATAACATAGGGATAGATAAATTTTTAGTATAATTTACTAAATTTAATAGATCTTCTTTGTATTAAGTAGATCTATTAATTAATTTGTTCTTAATATTCCCATCTTCCTTCGAAATGCAACGTCAGCAAAGCTAATTGAGCCGAAGTTCGAGGCATAAAATTGAAGCTTAGTTACTCTCAATACCTTCGCCAAAATGAGGGAAATTTTTTTGTAACAGAAAAGTGAGCAGTTGGCAAAATATGTAATTCTGACAAACAGATCTTAGGAACAACTGCTTTTGAATGAAATTATCACAATTCTTGCTTGTTTTCATCCACGACTTTACTCAAAAACTTATAAGCAACTACTTATTGTTAGCCAAGCGATGCTAGCAATGACAGGCCGCATCACATTGTTAAGCATTAACCGATGGACTGAAAAAGCTGGAAGTTACCGCGCTTTACAGCGATTTTTTGAAAGCCATATTAATTGGGTTGAGCATAATTGATCTATTGCCAAACGCTTTGGTCTTGATTTTAATGATGTAATTTTACTGGCAGGTGATGCAACAACAGTAACTAAATAGAGCAAGAAAACCTTTACATTGGCCGTTTCTTTTCTTCAATTTACTCTCGACCTGTTCCTGGGATCCTTTTCAAACCTTATCACTGATTGATGTTAAAACGCGCAAATCATGATCCATGTTAATTCAGAAAATGTTGAAACAGAGCAACAGATCAAAAAAACAGAAGGTTGGAAATAGTAAGGATAAAGTAAAAAAAGTACGAGGAAGGTCAGCTTGCTAAAAAATAAAAACAACAAAGATGTCGTGTTTAATATACAAATGATGCTGGTTAAGTCAATGCTCGAAAATATTCTAACGACTATCTAGCGACCAATTCAAACCTGTGACGTGGTCAACTAAATTCAC
>JAGLDN010000154.1 GCA_023145575.1 Psychromonas sp. | reverse complement strand
CTGAAACCTGCATCTTCAGGTTTGAGGGGTATATAATTTAATAAGTCACATTTTTAGACCTTCTGTTGCGCATTATTTATGGTACATCGAATACGAGGCTTATGTTAGATCTTGAGATAACACGAGTATAAGAAAATGACTCCGTTTAAAAGTGGTAAAGTATCAAACTTGAAATATTATTCAATGGCAGCCAATGTGGCAATTAATAGTTGCCAAAACTTATCAACCGTAGAAATGTTGACTTTTTCATCAGGACTATGCGGGAACATAATGGTAGGGCCGAATGAAATCATATCCCACTCAGGGTACTTCTTGCTAAACAACCCACATTCAAGGCCTGCATGGATCACCATTGTTTTAGGTGTTTTATTAAATAGCTTTTTATATTGCGCTTCCATCACTTTATAAATAGCGGAGTCCATATTAGGCTCCCAACCTGGGTATTCTCCATCTAGTATCACTTTAGCATTAAACTTTTCAAAATGAGCGCGTATGGTTGTACTCATATTGTCTTTTTCTACTGCCACTTGTGACCGGAGTAACACTTTTATTTTAAATTCTTTTGTTTCATTATCTTGCGTTAAAACCCCTAGGTTACTGGATGTTTGCACTACATCAGTAAAATTATTATCCATGCTATAAATACCATTTTGACACTCATTTAAACATGTTAGAATATTTTTTTGTGAACTATTGGTTAAAACATACTTTGGTAAATTGATACTGGTTATTGTGAGCGATAGATTTTCTTCGCTGTTGCTAAACTGGTTGATGAGCTCAATGTTTAAATTATCAATTAATTCTTCAAGGTTTTTTTTATCCTTTTTACGACATACAATTTTTGCACTCGCTTCACGTGGTATTGCATTACGTAAACTGCCTCCCTGAATATTGACAAGGCTGAAAGGAATTGTATCAATATTGATTAAAGTGCTGGCAATTACTTTAATTGCATTCGCCCTGCCTAAATGAATATCACAGCCAGAGTGACCACCTTTTAAACCTGTGAGCGAGATTTGAAAGGCAATGTGAGTTGAGTCAATCGCCATCATATCAAATGAAATAGATGAATTAATATTAATACCGCCAGCGCAACCAACGTAAAGTTCACCTTCATCTTCTGAATCAGTGTTCAGTAATATTTTACCTTTAAGTGCGCCAGTTTTTAAACCAAAGGCGCCTATCATACCCGCTTCTTCACAGGTGGTTAATAATACCTCTAAAGGACCATGTTTTAGCGTATTATCAGCAAGTACGGCTAAGCATGATGCCATACCGATGCCATTATCAGCACCAAGCGTTGTATTTTTTGCGTGCAGCCAATCACCTTTTATTTCCGTTTGGATTGCATCTGTTTGAAAATCGTGCTCAACGTCATTATTTTTTTGTGGCACCATGTCCAAATGTGCCTGCAAAATAACAGGTGTATTATGTTCATATTCACTTGATGCGGATTTGTTTAGGATTAAATTTCCAGCATGATCTTGAACACAATGAATACGCTTTTCTTTTGCCCATGTTAATATCCAGTTGCTAATTTTATCTTCATGTTTTGAAGGGTGAGGGATAGAACATATTATACTAAAATAGGACCAAAGTGCACTTGCAATTGATGATTGAAGTGATTGCATAGGCGTTCCTTTCTGATAATAATCATGAAAATAATTTAATATTAATTATATACATAATTTTCTTCAATATACAGTATTACCCAGATAAGATTTGTCGATGTAAAAGAATTATTACATCTATTGCTTTGATACAGTGGTGCTACTCTTTCTTTTAGTTTTTTGCTTGCAATGTATGAGTATTGGATCTCTTTTGTAACGAGCTTAAAGGCAACTGGGATCCTTGATTGTCCAGTATGATAAATACAACTTAGTAAATTAATTACTTTGACTCAGCAACTAACAGTGCGATCAAAATGCCAGCTAATAAGTTCATTTTCATTCGAGAATTGTTAGGAGAGAACCGTGTAATCAAAAATTAAAACGAGATCGTCAGGTTCAATTTCACGCACTTATTTTATTACATTTTTCCATAAATCGAGTTATCTAAACTGCCTATTGGATAAAAAACGAGTCATTTAATCATGACTAATTTCTCCATCGAGAAGATAAACGATTTGCAGTTGTGTAGCTGAATTCTGTTACCAGGTAATCAATATAAAGGTCAAATATTTGTTTATTTTATACATAGCTAGGCTTTATCAGTTTTTCATATTAAATATTAGTTTACTGCGTAACATCAGTTCAATAAGTAGGAAAAGTTGTCATTTGAATATATATTGACTATTATTGTTCCGACAAATAATGCAAAAGTATAAACAGCTGACTAAATCACTAAGATCAAGCTTTTTGCGCTTAATAAAAGCGGCATGAGCCAAACTAAAACAGGCTTGCAACTTGGTGTTAATTAATCATCAATTTCTCGATAACTAAAACGTAATATCGCAAAGCTAGGTTATAGCGTTAATTATGCTCAGAACGATACAATAAAGGGGGAGGAACGTTATCAGTTATCTAGTTATGGAGACTGATACAATTAATGAGATCGCGACAAAAATAAGCGCTACTTGTTTCCACACTTAATTTTGCTATGGCTTGATGGTCTGCTTGATTAATTAATTAACGTAAGTTATGAAGTGATCTATAACTTTATTGGGCAGATAAAAAAAGGTGGATCTTTACTATCACTTACGATGCAAACGGCGGACATACACATCAAGAAGCAAAGAGAACCAAGCAGAGCGTGGGTTTGTTGATTATAGTTTCGGCATTGAAGATCGCGCATCAGAAGTCGATGTTCGTTCTCGTGTTGGTGATTGGGAAATTGATTTGGTCATAGGGAAAGAACATAGTGGTTCTTTGTTAATGATTGTTAAATGGGTGACTCATTACACTGTAATCAAACGAGTGCTTAATAAACAACTAAAGCAGTGACGAACGGATCGATTGAATTAAAATACGAATGGAGGTTTACGAGAGTATTGGCCTAAAACGGCAGACTTTAAATTGATCAGCGATGGAGTGGTTAGTGCTCATTTAATTCAGTTAAATAATAGACCAAGAAAAGTGTTTTTATTTATGACATCATTTGAAATGATGAAAAACCATATACCAAGACGAGTGGTGTAACGATGATACACTTGGCGTCTGAATTTGCAGGTAATGTTTTGCGTAAATATTTGATATGTTTAATATTGGCCTTATTCTGATCACCGATTGTGAAGTTGATAAAGCATATAAAGGTACTTGGGTGTATATTTTACAAAATCACACTGGCAAGGAAACGACCAAGATACCCTTTGTAAATATTTTCAATAAATACCTTTGTTTATTAACGCTATCTCCTATAAAGTGCATATAATTTGTCGCGATTTATTAAAGTATGACGAAAAATGCATTTGTATTTCTTCGTTAAAATAAATCTCAATTTTATTTTATTTTTTTATGTTTACGGAGGTTATTTTGAACGATACTGCCATTTTGGTGTTAGAAGATGGGACTATATTTGACGGTGTTGCTATTGGTGCGCTAGGTAGTGTTGTCGGTGAAGTTGTTTTTAACACATCAATGACGGGTTACCAAGAAATACTTACAGATCCCTCTTATGCACAGCAAATTGTGACATTAACTTATCCTCATATTGGTAATACAGGCACCAATAGCGAAGATGAAGAGTCTACAGCGATTCATGCGTCTGGCTTAGTTATTCGAAATCTTTCCATAAGTGCAAATAATTTTCGTAATAAATTATCATTAGGTGATTATTTAAAAGCACATAATGTTGTTGCGATTGCAGATATTGATACGAGAAAGTTGACGCGGATTTTACGTGATAAAGGCGCACAATCAGGGGTTATTATTGCGGGTGAAAATCTTGATGAAAAAACAGCGCTTGTAAAGGCTAAGGAATTTCCAGGATTAAAAAATATGGATTTAGCCAAGCAAGTTACGACAAAAAATAGTTATCAATGGACCATTGGTAGTTGGACATTAACAGACGGTTTTCCAAAACCAATTAGCAATGCAAAATACCATGTGGTGGCTTTTGATTTTGGTGTCAAATGTAATATTTTACGTCTACTTGTTGACCGAGGTTGCTCAATGACGGTGGTGCCAGCGCAAACATCTGCAATCGATGTGCTTTCGCTCAATCCCGATGGTATTTTCCTTTCAAATGGCCCAGGCGATCCAGCTGCTTGTCATTATGCCATAGAGGCTATTCAAGCCATTTTAAAAACAGAGATCCCCGTTTTTGGTATTTGTTTAGGGCATCAACTGCTTGCATTAGCCAGTGGTGCAAAAACATTAAAAATGAAGTTTGGGCACCATGGTGCTAACCACCCCGTAAGAGATCTAGTTAATAATGTTGTGATGATAACCAGTCAAAATCATGGTTTTGCGACAGATGAATCATCACTACCTGATAATCTTTATGCAACACATGTTTCATTATTTGATGGCTCGTTGCAAGGTATTCATCGAATAGACAAACCCGCTTTTGGCTTTCAAGGGCATCCTGAAGCAAGCCCAGGATCACATGATGCTTCCGCGTTGTTTGATCACTTTATTGCATTGATTGAAGCATATACTCAAGATCTGTCAAAAAAACAAGTAAGGAAAATTAAAAATGCCCAAACGCAATGACTTAAAGACGATCCTTATTTTAGGTGCTGGGCCAATTATTATTGGTCAAGCGTGTGAATTCGATTATTCAGGAGTGCAAGCATGTAAGGCCCTTAAAGAAGAAGGCTACCGCGTTGTTTTAATTAACTCAAACCCTGCCACGATAATGACAGATCCAGACATGGCGAATGCAACTTATATTGAACCCATTCATTGGAAAATTGTAGATAAAATTATTTCGAAAGAGCGCCCCGATGCACTGCTCGCAACAATGGGAGGGCAAACTGCGCTTAACTGTGCGTTAGATCTAGAAGCAAAGGGTGTGCTTGCGAAATATAATGTTGAAATGATTGGCGCAACGTCAGATGCAATTAATAAAGCCGAAGATCGTAATCTTTTTGATATCGCCATGAAAAAGATTGGACTTGAGTGTCCTCGCTCGGGTGCTGCGCATTCGATGGAAGATGCTTATGGCGTACTAGAGATGGTTGGTTTTCCCTGTATTATTCGTCCTTCTTTCACAATGGGCGGTTCAGGGGGCGGTATTGCCTATAACAAAGAAGAGTTTGATGAGATTTGTTCAAACGGGCTTGATCTTTCGCCAACCACTGAGCTATTAATTGATGAATCACTGATTGGCTGGAAAGAATTCGAAATGGAAGTAGTGCGTGATAAAAATGATAATTGTATTATTGTGTGTGCCATTGAAAACCTTGATCCAATGGGCATTCATACTGGCGATTCAATTACTGTTGCACCTGCACAAACGCTTACGGATAAAGAATATCAATTAATGCGCAATGCTTCATTCGCAGTACTTCGAGAAATTGGTGTTGAAACAGGGGGGGCTAATGTACAGTTTGGGATAAACCCTGAAAATGGACGCATGGTACTCATTGAAATGAATCCTCGGGTGTCACGCTCATCTGCATTGGCATCAAAGGCTACGGGTTTCCCGATTGCAAAAATTGCTGCTAAATTAGCGATTGGTTACACGCTTGATGAATTACAAAATGATATTACAGGAGGTAAAACCCCAGCGTCGTTTGAACCATCAATTGATTATGTTGTCACAAAAATTCCACGTTTTAACTTTGAGAAATTTGCCAATTCAAATGACAGGCTTACCACACAAATGAAATCTGTGGGTGAAGTCATGGCCATTGGGCGCACGCAACAAGAGTCTCTGCAAAAAGCTTTGTGTTCCCTAGAAGTCGGTGCTGATGGTTTTTCGCCTATGGTTGATCTTAAAGAATCAAATGCCAAAAAGAAGATTTTATATGAACTTCGCGATGCAGGTGCTGAGCGTATTTGGTATATTGGAGATGCGTTCCGTTTCGGCATGACGGTTGAGGAGATCTATGCAATCACAATGATTGATCCTTGGTTCTTAGTGCAAATAGAAGATATTATTTTAGATGAAAAGAAACTCGCAGATTGTGGATTGGCTTCACTTGATAAAATTGCGTTGAGGCGCCTAAAACGTAAAGGTTTTTCTGATAGTCGTATTGGCAGTGTTGTTGGCATTTCAGAAATCGCGGTACGCACACTGCGTGAAAAATTTGCATTACATCCTGTTTATAAACGCGTTGATACTTGTTCCGCTGAATTTTCCTCAATTACGGCTTACATGTACTCTACTTACGAAGATGAATGTGAAGCCGCCCCAACAGACAATGAAAAAATCATGATCATCGGTAGCGGCCCAAATCGCATTGGTCAAGGCATTGAGTTTGACTATTGCTGTGTACATGCGGCAATGGCAATGCGTGAGGATGGTTATGAAACGATCATGGTAAACTGTAATCCTGAAACTGTCTCTACGGATTACGATACGTCGGATAGACTTTATTTTGAACCAATCACCCTTGAACATGTGCTTGAAATTGCACGTATTGAGCAACCTAAAGGGGTTATCGTGCAGTATGGCGGACAAACACCGCTTAAATTAGCCCGCGGCTTAGAAGCTGCCGGCGTACCGATTATTGGCACATCCTCTGAAGCCATTGATAGAGCAGAAGATAGACAACGTTTTCAAGAGATTGTAGAACGATTAGGTTTGAAACAACCTCTGAATGATTCGGTAAAAACACTTCAACAAGGCATTGAATCGGCAAAACGTATTGGTTATCCGTTGGTGGTTAGACCTTCTTATGTTTTAGGTGGACGCGCCATGGAAATCGTTTACGATGAAGCTGATCTACGACTCTATTTTAACGCTGCTGTGCTTGTGTCAAATGAAGCGCCCGTTTTACTCGATAAGTTTCTTGATGATGCTGTGGAAGTCGATATTGATGCAATCTGTGATGGCACTGATGTTGTTATTTGTGGTATTATGGAGCATATTGAGCAAGCGGGTGTTCACTCGGGAGATTCAGCATGTTCACTGCCTGCTTGCACATTAAGCACTGAAATTCAAAACAAAATGCGCGGTTACATTAAATTGCTGGCGCTTGAATTGGGCGTTGTTGGTTTAATGAACACGCAACTTGCTGTAAAAGACAATCAAGTGTACATGATCGAAGTCAACCCTCGTGCAGCAAGGACCGTGCCTTTTGTTTCAAAAGCAACGGGTGTACCGATTGCTAAAATTTCTGCGAGTGTCATGGCGGGTAAAACACTTCGGGCACTTGGCGTGACAAAAGAAGTCATTCCACCCTATTACTCTATTAAAGAAGTCGTGTTACCCTTTGATAAATTTCCAGGCTCAGATCCAATTTTAGGTCCTGAAATGCGATCAACAGGTGAGGTGATGGGGGTTGGTTTAACCTTTGCTGAAGCCTATGCAAAAGGTGAACTTGCAGCAATTAAAGATGTGCCTGTTGTAGGAAGAGTTTTACTCTCTGTTAGAGACAGTGATAAAGCTCGTATCACAAAGCTCGCGTTCAAATTAATCGATCAAGGCTATGCGATTGATGCAACGGCAGGTACTTCGGCAGTATTACGTGAAGCTGGTATTTATGTACGTACGGTGAACAAGGTAAGTGAAGGTCGCCCACATATTTTAGATCGTACTAAAAATGGCGAATACACTTATATGGTAAACACCACAGAAGGGCGTGTTGCCATTGAAGATTCTCGTCAACTTCGCCGTGCCGCCTTGCGTTATAAAGTGAATTATACAACAACGCTTGACGGGGCATTTGCGACAGCACAAGCACATTATGCGGATCCAACTGAAAAAAATGCTAAGGTTAATTCATTGCAAGAATTGCATAATCGTTTGACTAACCTTAATTTTGATAAATATAAGCGGGAGTTGTGTTGATTGTTGCGTGAGCATGATAATGCATTTTGAGATGACTTGGGTACAAAATAAATCTAAATTGTATCCAAACTCTACAAAATCCGATTTTTTAGCCTGATTGCTATCCATATTGCTATCATATATTAGGCATTCAATGAATTTAAAGTGAATTTTGATGGAAGAATTTAACGTAGCAACTTTTCTATTTATTAATCAATATGCAGGTAAAAATATTCTATTGGATAACCTGTTAATTACTGCCGCAAAAGTAATGCCATATGTTTTCATACTGGTATTAGTTTACTTATGGTTCAATGCAAAGCTAGACACAAAAAAATCTTGTTTTAATGCTGGACTTTCAGTATTACTGGGCATGCTAAGTAGCTATACCATCGCGATTTTTTATTACCACCCAAGACCATTTGTCGAGCACCTTGGCACACTGCTAATTAAACATGCGCCAAATACTTCCTTTCCTTCTGATCATGCCACGTTTATTTTTTGCATTGCAGTGATGTTATTATTTAATAAAACAATAAGGGGTACCGCCAGTTTGTTATGTGTACTTGCTTTTATTGGTGGCTTTTCTCGAGTTTTTTGTGGCGTTCATTTTCCGCTTGATATATTAGGCGCTATTTTAGTGGCAATATTTTCATCACTGGTGGTATTTTTATTTGATAATAAAAGCAATTGTTTATTTAATTTGTTGTTGAAAAAAATGCCTGACAGACTAAGGTAGTTGCCACGTAGCCAATGTTTTACCCTAGTTCGGTCAGAGGCGTCCTAAGTTTCGGCCTTTTTATTGAATCGAATATTCAACGGCTTGGAACTAAAAACGCGTCATCTAAGCCTTCTAGGTTATTGTATTGAATGATATGTTGCAAGCTTCTGGGATAGGCAGCACCGCGCTCTGAATAGTGAAGTAATTCATTTGATAATTTAATGCCAGTGATTGGTTTATTGTGATGGCGTAAATCAGCGCGGAGGATGCGTAAGTTTTCGTACGCATTAACAGTGTTCAGGCTAAACATATAGCTTTCTGTAGATTTAAGTGGGCTATCATAGCTAGAGACCCTGTAGTTACCAAGCTCTTTGCGTTGTTGGTTAGGTATCATTCCATGACCCGAAAAGTTCCATTGACCAAAAAAAGCATTCCCTTCTAAAGTAAACCGTGAGGTTCCCCATCCACTTTCTTCTGCCGCTTGTGCAAGTGCTAAAGTTGGCGGGATAATATCTACTTTTTGCAAAAGCTGTGTTTTTTGTTGTGCTGTTATCGCATGAACGGCGGTTTTGATAATTTTATATTTTATAGCTAGATAAATGACCCTACTATTGGATAAATCGCTGTGCATTATAATGTTACGCTCAGTGCTTATTTGTTCATTCGATATTAAAATAAGCGGTAACATTAAACGGAAAAAGACTGATTTTTTATCTTGTACAGGGATGATTCTTGATTCCTGATCCCAGTGTTTACCAATCGTAGCAAACGTCAAACGTGGCGTTTTATAATCTTTTGCTTTCCATGCTTTTTGGTTGTAATTGATAGTGTCGTAATAATGGATCAGATCTTTAATCGGAAATGTAGACACTTCTTTACTATTTACACCGGAATTGATTGTCATCGCAAGCGATAATGTGATTAACATTTGAATAAATAATTTTCTCATGGCTTCCCATTAATCGGTTAAAATAAATCAAGTAAACATAAAACGAGCGTAATGAGTATTATTTATTAGCATAGACATGAATGCTTTTAAAGTCAATTAATTGGATTTTAATTAATTCCTTATCATTTTTGTTTGTACTTTGCTTTATGGGAGAAGGAGCCTGACTGCTCGAAGATTAGAGTAAGGCGTATTAAAAGCCTATTAACGGTTATCAGTGTTTGTTGTTCGTTAATTTAATAGTTATATGCCTAGTTATAAATAGGTTACTTCATTAAAGATAGGGGTGAAGCTTTAACGTCAAATGATCCTGCCTGAACGCCTCAATAAACCGATTTACAACTCAATTTAATCAATCCACTCTTAAAAACACAATTATTTATTGCATATCAAACAAATGTGAATTAATTTATTTTTATTTTAAATAAAGTGGGCTGAAAAAGAGTAATTCTACAGCCTCGGTATGCAATGACTAACTTGCTAAATTCTAGAGCCCAAGGGATTCCTGCTGAATACATATTGGTATCGTTATTATCTCAAATAGATTATGTTCATGCAGTTTCGTTTGATACGGTAGGGTTTGACATTATAGCTTGGGATTCATTAAATCACACATTCCCTTGTGAAGGTCCCTTATATATTCAAGTAAAATTACGGATGAGTTCGACTCGAAAAAGTTTTACATCTCAAGGGCATAATAATGGTACTATTTATAAAATTAATCATGTAGCAAATACATTAGGCGTCAGTGATCCTCAATGTTATTTCTGCAAAAAAAGTGATGTTCATACTACAGAGTATTTTATTATTTCTTTAAATCAACTCTGGTTATTTGATAATGGTGGTGCGCAGTATAGATTCAGTCATAAACAATGTTCTGAGTTTGTTAGGTCTGGAAAAGTTATAAAAATTTAAGGATAACAAATCTTAGATTCTATTCTCAACTGTGTAACATCAGTTATTAATAGTCAGTTAACGCTTAAAGAGGAAATAGTTATTTTTGGCTTTTTAAAGAAAAAAACAAAAAGGGCAACACATGCAACAGTTGAGTTTGTTCGATCTGGAAAAGTATTGCATTGGTCGGTAAGTGACGGGACACTTTTGCAACTTGCTGATCGACATCAGATTAAGGTTAAAAAAAGTTGTTGTAAGGGTAACTGTGGAGCGTGTGTTGCGCAGTTACTTTCCGGGCAAGTTTATTATCAAGAAGAGATGTCTTTTAAGGTAACTGGCAATGAAATTTTATTATGTAGTGCGTATCCTGGACTAAAATCTACGAAGAGTCCTCCTTATTTGCGATTAAATTTGTAATGATCTATCAACTTAATGCAGATAATCATTATACCGATTACAAGAAATAGCTTAACTCTCCTACTGTTTAAAATAACCTATTTCCGCGTTGTCATTTTCGTGCATGGAACAGTAACTTACTTTAACTTACGCTTTGAATTAATCTATCTTCTTACATAAAATTTAGATCATATACTTAATCTAATTGGTATTCCCTCAATTTGTAAAAAAACTGGTTATCATTGAGCTGAAGTTTCTGATTTTTGTGCTTTGATATAAAGCTTCGTTTTTAAACCAAATGTAGTTAGTCCTTTTTTAAGACTTAGATCTTTCAATTTTAACGTTGCAAATAAAGACATAAAGACATGAAGATATGATTAAACTGTGTCCTTTTTGATTTAGCAGGGGATTTAACAAGTGCAGAACTTAATTTTATATTTTTATGAAAAACATCAACTTTCCACCTTTTTTGATAGATCGTTTCTATAGACTCTTTACCAAGCTCAATTTCATTACTGATCAAATATGAAATTCCGTCACTGCCATCTTTGTTTTTAAAGATTTGTCGGTGTAAAACAGTTTATACATCCATTGCTTTTACCCAACCGCAGCTCGGAGCTTCTGACCAATCCAATGAATCAATTCGATGAAAACGCCCTTGTAATTTATCTTCTCTACTTAACACAATTAAACGGTTAATCTTTAATGTATCAGACGTCAACTACCTTGGC
>JAGLDN010000153.1 GCA_023145575.1 Psychromonas sp. | reverse complement strand
AAGGTAGTTGACGTCTGATAAAGCTTTTTATTCTCATGCTCTTTAGGTATTACAAATAAATCTAGTTATGTAATATGATATGAGCTTGGCAAGAGGGCGATTAGTGATAACATGCTAAATCTTCTGCTGAATCAACCTCTCCCCATCGTTCCAAATAGGGGATTGCTTTAATCGCTAATATACGCCTTTTAATTATGTTTTGTAGTGCACCTGTCATGTGTATTTTGTCTCGTAATTCTGGTGTAAGCGTTTGACGTAATTCTTCAAGTCTAGCCCAGCCTATTGGGGTAAACTTAAGCAATCCCATATATTGGCCTTGCACTTGCTCAATATTTTGTGGCTTACCGCCAATTTCCATTAACTCATTGTGATCATTTATGCGAAATGTTTCAGCATCGCTGAGTGGATCTTCAAAACGATTTTTCCATAGCTCTAACCAATTTGGATCGTAGGTAATCGCAATATCAGCTTTCGTTTTAATCAACAAGGTAACAGCTGATGCGCTATAGAATATATCTGAATAGCTGATGATACAATCATCTTTTAGCCATGTCTTAGCACAACTAAGCGAATGCACCATATTAGTTTGTGACCAACGAGCATTATGAAATTCTGTTAAGTTAAATTGCCTAAGCATTTTTGCACGATAGCCAGTTACAATGCCAATATCAGTTATCCCAGCTTCCTGTAACGCAGCTAACTGATAGGCAAGTAATGTTTTTCCATTTAATTTAACTAAACATTTTGGGCGGTGCTCTGTGAGATCGTTCATTCGACTTCCTCTACCAGCAGCTAATATTAATGCTTTCATCTATTTATTCTCTTTGATTAATGATCGAAACCGTGCTAGCCATATTGAGTTAAAAGGGGTTTCTCTTTCAGGATGCCACATCCATGCCTCACAGGGCCAATCTGAGGTAGATTTAATGGCTTCTAGATGTCCATCTAAAGCATAAGCTAATGCATTAAAACCACTAGGCACATTCTCTAATACTTTATCATGATAGCTCTTCACATCAGCGTTTAATATTCCCTCAATTTTATGTTTTACTGCCGTATGCCCGCTAACAGAGATTAGCGATACGCCAGATAATTTACCGATCAGTTGCATACCACGACAAATGCCTAATACAGGTATTTTGTTTAACAACGCCCAATTAAACAAAAAGTGTTCAGTGCTATCTCGTTGCAAATACTGGCCGATATTATTGCCGCCAGAGAGAATAATACCATCTGGCTTTAGTTGTGTTAGCAATTGATTTAGCATGTCTTCTGATAAAACATTTGGTAAACACAGGGGAATTGCATCAGCTGCGATCACCCACTGAGTTAATGCTTGGTCAATCGAATCTCTTGTTTCATTACGCTCTTTAAGGTAATCGACTCGTTGGCTTATAAAAATTAAAGCTTTAAAAGTGTGTTTTTCATGCATTACAACAACTCAATCTTTTTATCTCGGCAATTTAATACTAACTTTTGAGATTTGAGAATGCGAGAAAATAGTTGTTCACCACAACCGATAGCAGCAGGAATAGAAAACTCAGCACAACGGATGGCCATATGTGAATTTGTGCCACCGTATTGAGTAATTAATCCGGCAATCCCTTTGGTAAATAACCAATCATAGCCAGGATCTGCATTTTTAATACAGATTATTTTATTCCTTAACTTCGTTGTTGCAGGTGTGTCTAAATACAATACACTTAAGGCAGATTCAACCACTTTGCTGGTGATAAAGTTCGCCAAACTACGATGAATGGGTATGACAAAAACATTATTAGGATTTGAAATCAAATGCCCTAACTTGAGTGAGTTTGCTTGCTCGCATTCACGTTTTGCCTTCTCTACATAATGCAATAAAACGCGGTCAGGATCGTCAAGTAATGGATTAGTTAATGTGTCGAGTAAAATGTTGATATCAAGGTAGGAAAGATCCTTCCGTGATAATCCGTTTTTTTGTCCCCATTGCGTCAAAGTGGCAAGCGCATCAGATAAGTCACGCGTAAAGACACATTTAGCAAATTCACGACCTTTAATTGCACTTTTCATGTATGTTAAAAGTTGTTCAACCTCAATTGAAAATTGAGCTTCTTTTAATAACAACCGTAGTTTTTTTCGTTCAGATTTATTTAAAGTGAACGAAGTTGCAATATTTGTTATTGTCTTGTTAATAGAGCCCTTAAAAAGATCATTTCGCTCATCATAACGAAGGGAAGTAATATCATAGGTACCTGGGCGAAGGTGACCAAATATATTTAGAAATTCTTTTACGGGCTTTAAACCTTGGCACACTTCACTATATTCAGAAGCTAAATTCGTTGTAATGGTGTGGATGGATTGTTTAAATTGTTGCGAACGTTCAGGACTCAACACATCTCGAAAAACAATTGATCGTAGTAAAGCCTCAGCAATAAAGGCATGACGTGCGAGTATTGAAAAAGCATAAGTGCCTTTATCTCTGCATGAAATTAATAAATCCCGCACTGTGCTCAGATCTGCTTGGCGAGATTGCAAATCATGAACTGATTGTTCAATAGCAAGTTCATTAATCATTGTGGTTGCTTGGGATAATGTTCCACTTTTTGCCATAAGTATTGCGTCATAGGTTAATGAACAAAGTGCATTGCGGTATTCGATCAGCTCAGAGGCACTTAATAGATTTTTATAACGATTTTCAAAATCCTGATCAAAAGTAAAATCTAAACAGGTTTGAACTATCTCAAACTCAATTTTATCATGCATTTCAGGGTATTTTTCTAATCTAGCTATCCACGCGTTAAGTAATTTTTCTTTAATGCTGCTTGAGAGTTTGTCAGGTAGAAAAGTGTTGAAGCTATTTCTCACATCAATATAGGGATGATGATCAATCATTACCATCAAGTCTTCGTTTTTAGGATGATAATAGCCCATTGCAGCACGTGATGTCCGCCAAATAGAATCGGTAATTAGATAGCGATATAAAGATGAAGATAAAGGCCGAGGCGTTGTGCCAATAATTTCTGCGGGGTTCCAATCAGGCATAACACCCAGTATTGTTTTTTTACCATACACCCCTTTTTTTTTGTTCATCGTTTGATGAATAAACTGTGTGACATACTTTAACGTTCTCGCTATTTTTCGCTCTGTTACAGGGTGCCATGTATTGATCAGAGTAATACGTCGAACTTGAAATATGTAAACATTACCCGATTTATTGATAGCAAATTCAATATCAAGTGGCACATTGGCACAGTATTTTTCTATCTCGGTACAAGCAAGTAATAGTGATTTTATGCGAGTAGAATGAATCTTATCTCGCGACACATATCGGTAAATAAGTACCGTTTTGTGAATGCCCACGCCACCAGTAATGGTATCGGTTAACCCACTCTCATCATCATAATTTATGACATAATACGGAGAGCCACGCTCAATATCGTGCGTCATGATAACACCTGACATGTTGATATCAGTTAACATAGGTTGAATTAATATTTGATTATCTGCTTGAGAAAATTCACTAAAGGATCCGATAACTTTTTCAATTGCGCTTATGAGCCCTGTTTCATTATTAATGCAGATATTAAGACAACTTAAATAAGCTCCCGCCATTGAGCTTTCATGGCTGTCTTCATTTTTCGCACTGCTCCTAATAATTAATTTTTCTGCCGATGAAAATGCTCTGATCCTTGTTAAAATTAGGTTGCGATCATGTTGCCAATCTTCTTGCGAAAAATATATCATTGGTAAAATTGTAGATTCGTTTAATAACGGTTTAAGGCGCGTTAACGTTTCCGATTTGCTGCCAAAAATAAATTGAGGATGATCAATTGTCATAGAGCCACTTTCTCTTTATCAATGATCAACATCGCCAAATGCTTTAATAAAGGATGAATAATGAAATAAGGCAAACAATGTTGGGTTTGAGGTGTTATTTTCCAATCTTCTACAGATTCGTTATAATGCGTTAAAATCTCGATTAATAGATCAGCTCTGATCATATTATCATATAGATGATCTACATCCATACCAGGTGTCGGCATTGCAAAGTGTTTTTGAGCAACAATGTCACCAGTATCTATCGTTTCATCTAATAAAATAGCAGTGGTAGCGCACATCTTCTCCTCAATTATTTCATAAAACAATGTTGTACTGCCTCGAAAATCAGGAAGCCATCCAGCGTGAATATGCAATACATGGTAATTGCTAATAATGGATGCTGGTACTAACTGTCCTGCATATCCAGAATAAATAATTAAGTCAGGATCTACCTCAGCAATTTGCCTTAATAAATCAGGAGAAGAGAGCTCATTTGATGTCGATAATGTATATAAATATTGAGATTGGATCAAACTTTGTAGAAGATTTAATTGAAGATTAGGAGAAAAAAGATCAGAATAAGTACTCATATTGAGTATTCTTGATGATGTCGGTTGCTCTTGTTGCTGACCATAAGCAATAATAGAATGAGGTGTAATATTAGCATTGCAAAGGGCCTGGATATAACTAGCTGATCGGACAGTATGTCCAAACAAAAGTAATATCTTAGGGTGTTGTTTAGTATCATAAGAACAATCATTATTCATCTTATATGTAAATTCAGAGTAAGATGGCTCTATATGTGGCGACATATACTCATTAAATGACAATGAGTCAAATTGAATTGAATCGTGCTGAAAATCATTCATTTCTGTTAATTTTAAGCGGCTAATGATGCTATCTAAAATAATTTTTTCTTTATTTATAACCCATGCTAGGTGTTTCTTTTGCTTTATATTTAAAAGAGCGGTTTGTGATATCAGTGTATCTACTAACTTCAGTAATCCATTAATATACTGTGATATTGATTTGTGTTTCCACGCATGAACAAGTACTTCAGCGAACAGTAAATAAAGGTTTAAATCCTCAAAGCCACTCTCTCTAATCATATAATGTGGCGAATTTTTGCCATAACTTTTGTAAATGCGTTTACTCACTTCGAATTTTTTTAGCAAACGATCAAGCCAGTATGTCACATCATATGAGGTTTTATTTCCCCCCCTTAGATCCAAGCAAAGCTGTTCTATGATAGCTCTTGTCGAAAAAGCATTAGGGTGATCTGAACTGAAAAAAGAATATTGTGGAGTTAACACTATAAGCTCGGGAGTGCCAAATTTAGTTAAATAGGATCCTCGCGATAAAGCCCAATCAGAAATAAATCCAGGGCCTAAATAGGGGCTGTACATATAATTCTGTGGTGTTTCAAGTAATGGGCCATAACAATATGGATAAGCGTTCACATTACGTCCTTATTGATCATTAATATTATTTTTTCAACATATCTGTTTATGTCTTTTGTCTTTTGACTGTTTTTTATAATTAAATCGGCAAAGAGAGGAGTCGTGTACTTGATATTAATTCCCACTACGTCTGATCTTTCGCCGTTAAGTGCAGCACTATATAATCCCTTATTATCTCTATTTATTAAATTTTTAATTGGCACATCAATAAATATTTCTTTATAAGTTGAAAATATGTTTCGATTATTATTATTAATATCGGTAAAAAGTCCCAAATTACAGCAAACCACATCGATTCCTTGTTTATCCAGCCATAAACAAATTTCTTGTATTCTCTCGGCACTTATGCGCCGTCCTTCAATTGAGTAGTCATGTAGTGAACTTTGCGCAAAAATAGCCCTAATGTCATCACCATCAACAAACACCGTTGCCTGTTTTTTGTTTTTTAATTGTTGATAAAGTACTTTGCCTATCATGGTTTTACCTGCGCCTGACAAGCCAATTAACCAAATAACCATTATGACTCCGTATAAAACTTATTAGAGGCTTTTGATACTGTCATTATTGCCATGAAACCAATCATGCATTGTTAGACATGAGTTTACCTGATCAAGCATCTTTAGGTTAAATGAGCATATAATATTGATCTCGAATAATTAATTAACAATTAACGTCTCCACTTTAATGCATTTCTAGTATTAATAACGCCATTAATCATGCCAGAGAACAATATTATGACTTCCCTTTTGTAAAATTCCCTTTGATTACCTTGCATCTTGAAGACTCATGGGTATACAACTATCTGAAAATTTAGACCAATTGCAATAGTTTGGATTTTTATTATGTACCAAGGTTGCAAAGAGCATTGGCTCATTTTTTTGTAACGTTAAAATATAATCATTTTGCTTTTTCATAAAAGTGTTGAATAAAAAATCATCAGCGATTACGACTTCCAAATATAATCTGTTGGTTTTAAAATCACCTTTTAGATTGCCCCTCACCCAAACATCTTTCCCTGTACTACGTACCAATTTAACAAAAGAGTTGAATTGACCTTTACTCAAGAACCGTACAGACTTGCCCGTCCCAATATATGTGTCCTCTTGTTCAGTTAAACTGATAGAGTAATCAAATACTGCTATTTTAGCGTTAGTTACAAGATTAAATAGTTCCCTTGCCGAGTTAATGGCATATAACAAGGTAACCCCCTTTGCGTAAAACACATCATAACGCGCAGGTGCATCACAGAGCAGGGTTGATGTATCTATTTTGTAACCTTCATGTATTTTTCGTGCCATAAAATTAAAAAATGATGAGATATCAACACCGAACCATTTAATATTTTTTAAACATATTTTCTGTGAATTTGCAGGAAACAAATGTTGCTCTAGTTTATTAATAAAATCAATACTCTCAATACAACCATAAAGAGTTTGTCCTAATTCAAAAAAAGAGTCACCTGTAATATCTAACGCAATTTTTTTATTTAGGTTGAAAATGAAATCATTATCATGATGAATTTCATTTTTAAAAGTGCTAATTATTTGTTCAATATTCAACGTTATTAAGGCATCAGTCATCAGCTTATAAGCAAATATATCATTAGAATAGCGAGCATGCATCAACCAGTCATATGCTTTTTGATCAACACGGAAGTCATATACTTCTTTCTTGCCTTTTTTACGATTGATCGAACCAAATTCAATATATGTAAAGACGTTGTTTTCGTGACTATCGCCATTTCGTTGAAGGGGCATGTTAAACCTTTAAAGTTATATAAATAATAATTGCAACTACTTTAGAGAATTATAATTAAAGCGTACATCTTCGATAAACCGTGAAATTGACCACGGGCAGAGTTGAGGCTTAGCTAAAAGTATAAAGTTGACAACCCATAATACCGTAATATCATATACTGGTCTAATTGAACTGTATGCTTTATGTTCACAAGTTTGTACTTTTGTCGAAATGCAGCTTTAGGCTCAACAATGTAAAAGGGAGTATCTACTTCCACATGTTGTGCCTTGACCTGCCATCTGAGTTAATGGCAGAGAGTGCACCTTACTGTAACATGGCTATATTCATGAAATGGGATCATTTCAGTGGGTATGACGCGCTTTTTATGAGGGTAGCAAAAAGTCCACGCTTCATTTGAAGTTAAGTGTAGCCAGTGATCCTGATCTGCAATGTTTACGCCTGCTTCATCAACATGTGTAATCGTCGCGCCTACCAATGCTTTTACTTATTTTTTAAAATTACTAAGGGCTTAATAAACTATTTTATTAAAATTATAGAGTGAGACAACACCAATAGCGATACCCAAATAGTGAAGCCCATTTGGCTAAAAAAAGTGCTTTCACGCGATGGCAAGGTAATAATTGGTATTGCAACATGTACACGACATGGGTCTTATCTTTATCGCCATATTGCACTGCTTTAGGTGTGGTCTCAGGGCAAACAGTGGTGGTATTTAAACACCTATAAATGTCTTGCCTTAATGTCCGTTATGGCGACTAAATAGTAAAGGATCCCTTAAAAGATCATTCGATGTTTAGGCATGTAAAATATCTTAGTGATTAAACGTGTCTGAAGTTTACCAAAATTGGTCGCGTTAGTTGTCGCGGATCGGGCAAGTTAATTGTCGCTTAATATCACAAAGTATCTTTCGCTAACATGGGTATCGTTAATGCTTTCCAGCAAGGGTTATTATCCCAAAATAAGATGTCTTGTGTGTAGTGCTGGGTTCGTCTTAAATACAGATAAACATTTTTATAAAGCTCTTTATAACAAATTAAAATAGGATTTTTTTTTTGTGCAAGAGATGTAAGGCTTTCGATAGTATATTGATAAAATTTACTGCCGTGCTTTTCGGCATCTAAATGATGAACACTGACAATATGATGGCGTTTGTGAATATTATTCCATTGAATAAATGATACTGCTAATTCCTCTGATCCGATAAGAGACAGACTCAGAGTTTCAGATTTAGACCCTAACTCATAAATGCAACTTGTTTCAATATTTTCAAGAAAATACTCGTAACTCCCTGCTATATTTTGTAATCTGCGTGTTATTGTTTCCATTTGCTTAATGATGAAAATCTCTTTTTTCCTGAGTTTAGCCTCGCGCATTTGTAATTCTATTTGATGTCTTTGCATCAATTTATCACCATTTAATATCCACCAATGCGTTAACATATGTTTCATAACAGGGGACAGGTTTACGTGATTGATGGCATTATAAAAAGCATCAAATGCTATTGTCCAATATTCACCTTCAAAACTAAAGCATCTTGAACAAGCCTCACTAACCAATAATTGAAATATAACACTTTTTGGGAATTTGCTTGCCGCTATAAGTGCGATGCTATGAAATGGAAGGCCGCTATAAAGATATATTTTCAGTAAGGTGTTTAATGGTATATCTACATCAGATTGTAGCGCAATTATCGGCCAGGTATCGGGGGGGTCTTGCTTTCTCAAAATCGTTTCAATCGCACTAATAAGTGCATTCAAAGATTTTCCTACATTATAAATACCCGCTTGTTTGGCAATATCAAATCGATTGTCTGGCATGATTGTTTTTGCAAATTCCAAGCAGTATTTGACTTGCGTCACTAAATCCGTATTACTATAGATAATATAATCAGGTTTTATTGACGGTTCAAGTGTTAGCATTGACTGATTCGGCTCATAGATTATCGTCTTAAAACCTGTCGCTAAATTAAATAAATGCTCATCATATTTTCTGTGGGCTATCATCACTGCACCCTTTGCATAATCATCAATATATGAGGCCCCTTTGCTTAAGAAAAAATTAGGATATGTCGAGAAACTTAATTCAAGATCTCTGATAAAATCACTATTAATATATTTTGGAAATGGTCTAAAAATGATTTGATTATTGGGAAAGTTTTTTAGTAACAACAACAACGTTGGGTAAATCACGTCAAGAACCCATTCAGCTTCCATTGAAAGATGAGATAGATGATAAATAATTGCGGATTGACTCGTCAGATTAACTGCTTTGATCATTCGATCAAGTTTAGGACTTCCAAAAGGGATCAAAGTAATGTTACTACTACAGTGATCTCGTAATTGACTGGGAAAAGTGTCTAAATATTCCCCGAAAGTGTGCTTGTTTGGTGCTTTACTAAGCAATAAATAGTCATATTCAAAAGCACCACCAAATAATGTTAATGACATGCTTAAGTCAACATCTACGCCATGCGCCAAACCAATTTTGGCAACGTTTTGTGGTAAAACATTTGTATTATAAAGATAATTTTCTTGTAAGAAAACAATATCAAAAAAATATAGTAGACTAAATTGTTCATCATCACATAGCAACAAATTAAAACCAGCGGTATGTGTAATATACCAATCAGGATCTTGGTTAAATTCATTAATGCTGATTATAAAATATAATTTCACCTTCATATGACATTCAATGATACGCATTAAATCAATAAGATGGTGTGAATAAGCGGCAGGGTAAGTACGAAAGCCTATTACCCTTGTTGAAGCAGGTGATGTATAAGTTATTTTATTTTTAATCATTAAAAAAGAAGTGGTTATATTAGTGCCCAGAGGATAGTCGCGGGCATTTTTAGAGCCACTGATAAAGATTTCTATTACGGATTTCTTTATCATTGTTTTTTTAGTCATTTTATATATCTTTTATAATACCATGTAAATAAATTAAACATATACCCCCATATGCCATAAGATATCACTCTTTGTGCAGGTTTCCATAAGCTTCTATTAATAATTCCAACGCGATAGTGACTTAGTTTATCTCTTGCCTTCACCTTTTTCTGTAATTCTTGCGAGAGAATAACGTTTAGTAATGTGCCATCAACATCGTTACACACTTGACTTGTATATATTTGTTTAATGTTTTCCTTTGTTGGTATTGCAAGGATTTTCATCAAGCGATACAAAACCTCTTTAATATCATAATTATTGTCACTATTAAAATAGTTAAAAACTTGTTGGGTATTGCTGTTATATTTGATGTCTTGAATATTAACATTTGCAGGTAAACTTGTAATCGAACTCATATTTTGTGGTTCTAATATATTTTCGATAAGGTGCCAGTGTAGCAATACTGAAGAGTGTGGTATGTCAAAATTGACGTTACCAGAGAATGCCATTAATCCGGTACAATTATCAAAGTGAGGAACGGGGTTCGCGTACCGGTAATTTGAAAAGTAAACCATTGCACCAAGGATTTTTTTATCAGATTCGATTGCAGAGAGCATTTCAATAGTCGATCCGTATAAGCCAGAATCAACAATAAGATGAAGATCTATATCGGAAGGGAAGTATTCACTCAGTAAAGCTTTTTGTTGCTGTGAATATTTTGTAAATGACATTTGATTACTTATATTATCTCTGTCAAAGTTCCTCCATTCTCTTATAGACCAAGGACTGATCTTCATTGTTAGTATCGATTTAGGAATTAACTTAATATAGTCTTGTACATTTATTTTCTCTCTACCTTTATGTAAATAGTTAATTATTTGTTTTATCTTTTTGCCAGGGAAGAGTAATGAACCTTGTTGCCCAGCATATAAGGGTGAGTCTCCTATCAATGCGATAAAAACGGATAACCTTGAAACTGGTAAGGTCACTAACTCGACATTTAAGACTAAATTATTTTTTTTCATGAACATATCTAACATATGTTGAAGTGTAATACCTGCGCGGGTACAAAAATATACTCTTAACGTTTTATTTTCATTGAGTGTTTGGATGAGCGCGTATAAACGCATGGAGCACTCATACATGTACGGACCAATTACCTTGTAATAGAAATTATCAGAATTTATTTTCGAATTCTTTACCATATGATATCGGCTCCTTTCTTGACTGTTCTTGACCTTCTGTAATAGCAAGATAATAGGTTAAGTCTCTGTTATGTTGTTTTTCCTGCTCAGTATTATTTCTAGCCATTGCCCATAAATACATCTCAGGATGAATCAAACTCATTATATTGTTGGTATGAAACAAGTTGCGCTTATTAAAGCTACTTCGTAATGATTGTTTGGCAAAAATAAAAATATTTTGCTTGTACCAAAATTGAATTTCAGGGTTGTTCCAAATGTTATGCCTGATAATGTCGTAACAGTCATAACCTTTTTCAGAAAAAAGCGCGGCCCAATATTGTGGCCAGTTTTCACTTTGATGTCCCGTACCTCCCTGATAAGGTAATGCGGCAGAAAAAAGGATTGTATCTGCATGTTGGGTTAGATTGTTTATGAAACACTCATGGAAGTCTATATTAATATGTTCGGCAACTTCCATTGACATGGCGAGGTCAAATTTTCGGTGTAATGAGATTGGTTGACTAATATCGGTTTGTTGCCAGTTATTTTTGTCGATCATTAATTTATTGGCAACAGAGCTTGAACTATCTAAACCTAAAATATTTTTAACGCCGAGCTGTGTAGCCGCAGATAACCAACTGCCTGTGCCACAGCCTATGTCAAGCAAACTCGTCGCTGATACAATATGTGCAAAAACATATTTAAGCACAATCTGCGCTGATTGATAAGACAGTTTTGCTTGATCTTCATAGAATGCATCATTGTAGTATTCATCAACGCTCATCGATATATTTCCTAAATTTGGGATCATAACGATCATTCAAGAATCGCTGTTTAAAATAAAACATCTCTGATCTGGGAGTATGTATGGCGGAAATTGAGAACTTATCTGCTGAAAGAACATCTGAATTATAATTATCCCCCATGTGCAGAATATCCTCGGGAGAAACACCGTATTTATCTATTAACCAAGGGTATGCATCACCCTTAGCCTTTGATTTTTTTATTTCATTACTAACGTGAAGGTCATATTTTAGATTAACATTTTTAGCGTCAAGTATGTTTTTAATAAATTTACTGGTCAGATACATATCAGATAATAATACAATTTTCGAACTGGCACTTAGGACTTCTAATGCTTTTAGTAAAGGTTGATTAAGACTCAACGACTCGAGTTCAATTTTAGTTTCAGCATCTAAAAATAATTCTAAAGTAAGTTGTTTATTTTTTAATAAATTAATTTGGTAATTAAAAATACTCTCAATGTTTGGTTCGCTTAGGATACCTTGATGATAGAGAGCATATAATGAGTGATGCGCCTTGTGTCTAGTGGTGAAAACTTTATATCTATCTATTTTAAGCTCTGGGGAGGATTCTTTTAATGCAGTTGCGGCCTTGAAAAAGCGTGTTACTTCGCTATTAGCGCAACGGAGAAGCAAGGTATCAAAAATATCAACTGAAATAATTTTCTTATTTGCAGCTTTTTCAATGATTTCATTTATATAACTTTTCATTTGTATCTCACTTTACACTTTGTCAAAAAGGGAGAAAGCATCAAGTTTAGATAATATTTCAGATCTAAATAAAAGTGATGCAACTATAACAAGTGCTAGATCATAGTTGTTTATATTATCAGGAGAAACTACTTCGATATTGTTTATTGCGTTAAATTGATTGTGGTTTCTATCAAATATTATAATAGGATGCCGGTTGATAGTACAGAGTAAGGTAACGATTTTGCGACCAAAATCACCCGCGCCATAGACTGCGATTGATCCTTCATGGCAGGCGACGGCAGAGAGGATTTCCTGTAACCAATCTAACGTTGGATGAATGCTATAGTGTTGTTCTAACGTCGAATTAACGCTATTGTATTGCATTAAATTCACTCTGCAATTATTAATTTCTTGATTATTAATGAGAATGGGGTTGTCTGTATACGAATTGGTCAATGATATCATTGAGACAAGTTTTGGCACTCTATTCGTGAGTGAAAACCTTTTAGTCAATAACGATAATTCAGCATCGAGTGTTTTAGGCATAAAATGAATTAAATATTCTATTATCTCCGCTTCAATTTCCAGTATTGGTGCTAAGCATTCTGGTGACGTAATTTCTATTAAGTGACAATAGCCAGTTAATAAAGACAGAAATAGCGTTTGTGATAGCGTCACCTGTTGCCGACATAATTGTCGAACATTATAAATCCAAACTTTTGTTAGCGTGCGATCCATCCTTCGTTTAATCGTTGACATCGATCCAGCTCTTTTATAGTAAATCACGCCGTTTTTGTGAACGCTTATGAGGGACATGCCACTGATCATCAATCTAAAGAGCAGATCATAATCTTCATGACCACCATCTACACGATCACCTTCATAAAATCCACCGATGCTGTTGACGCTTTGAGTTGTATATAAAAATGCGTGTGGTGGCCCGATATTAACAAGCAATAACGCAGATAAACCATCGGTAAAGGCAGGGATAACGCTGTATTCACATTGCGTTTCTTCTTGGTGTTCAATATAACCGATAACACTAATAAAATGGTTATTATCTGGTAAACTATTGACTTGATCTTCTATGCAGTTTGGCAATAACTTATCATCAGCATCTAGGAATTTTATGTATTTACCACTTGCTTTAGACAACCCAGTGTTTCTCGCATTAGATAACCCTTTATTTTCTTGCCTAATATTTTTAACTGTAAAATCAAATTGAGGCCAATTGATCACAATAGGAGGTTCACTGCCATCATCGACCACGATAACTTCGATATTATCATAATGTTGTTTTGCAACTGAATTGAGCGCACGCAACAATAAATCTTGCTGTTGATAACAAGGGATAACAATACTGACGAGAGGGGTTGATTTCATACGGGCATTCCTTTAAATATTAATAATATTATATTTTTTAAGATCGATTACTTGTCTAAGATCTGCTTTGATTTCAGAGACAAATGCACTTGATGCAATTACAATGGTTTTTGTTTTCGAAAAATCAAAATTATGAATGCTAGAAACCGTAATATCATTTATTTTAAAAGTCGAAAACTGAGCTCGACGATCTATTATGCCACTCACTTTAATTTTGTTTTCGGCTAAAAATCGCTTGATATATAAATAAAAATCACCTGCACCATAAATAATAATATCGTTAATATCGCTCGCGATTAAAACGGTAATTAATTCCTGAGCTGCACTAAAATGTACATCCTTGTGAGTATTAACACGATTAATCGTATTTAAAAAACTCGGTTCCAAGTGAGTT
The DNA here is from genome assembly GCA_023145575.1 of Psychromonas sp. Lineage (GTDB taxonomy): Bacteria > Pseudomonadota > Gammaproteobacteria > Enterobacterales > Psychromonadaceae > Psychromonas. Next base: position 32,415 of record JAGLDN010000153.1, on the reverse strand, counting down.
ATTACTCCTTGTGGCCAAGGCATTTTTCGTTGAGTTTCATTTGGTTGCCTACAAAAATTCATATAAAATTTATTGATGCCTTTTTCTTTAACATATTTAATATTGTCGGCTTTGATAATGTTGTATTTGTTTTGAGTGCCAAAGTTATCCTCATGTTGACATTGCCCCATAAACTTGACTTCATCGCTTACCGGACAATCAATTAATCGAGATAATAGGTGCGTATAACTGACCCGCTCTTTCTCATCTGCAGGTTCTAGATTTAAGGTCTGAGCGACAATTTGAAAAGCGCGTACTCCTTCAGTAAACGCCTCATATTGAAGGATTTGTGCCTCGTTCAATTCTCTTTTTTCACACACAGGTTGCACCTTTCCATTGTCTCGTTGATAGCCCAAGGTCGTGCCTGATTTTCCCACTAGCAAATACTCAATCACTTCAGGAGAGCGCGCTAAAATGGCATTGGATTTGTGACTTTTACCTAGGAGCGGCAAGAATGATTTAATCGCTATGTCCACAGATTTGTCATAACTGCGTTGACTAGAAAACAACTGGAAATTGACTTTTGCTTGCAATGTCGAGGCTTTTGATAATTGTTTCGCTATCGTGCCACCTGGGCCTAAATCTAGGGTAGCAAAACTTTGGTCGACATCTTCAAAATCTAAGGTTTGATTTAAGTATTTAATAAATAGTTGATGATTTTCTTTGATCTGAGTGTTCACCTTAACAGAGGCATCCTTAAAGACCTTTTTCAGGATGGATAAAACATTTTTACCTGTCACATCCAACTTACTTAAGCTACTCACAGGCAATGATGAAAAAGCCTGTAATTGTGAGGACTTAATCTCAAATTCATTCATTAAATCGCCTATTGTATAACCCATACGATTTAATATTTTAGCTAAAGTCTCTTTAATATCAGCATTTATCATTGATGGTAAGTAGGTAGACTGTCGAGAAACATAAAAATTGGCTGTGGTCAGTGCTGTAATAGATTGACAGCTAATATGGCGGTTTATGCACTCCTTAAATATTTCTCCTTCTCGCATCATGCTCAATAGCGTATCTACTTTTAATCGTAAACAATTGGCAACTACCCACTGACTCATTTGTGTTAATATGGGGCCTAGTATTCTAGCACCCATCAGGTAAAAAAATTGTTGACTATCTTTTTCATACTTTGGCATTGATAAGCTTGCTAAAGTACGCGATAACTTCACTTTGGCTGGTAAATCAACTTGATAATTATTTTCTCGAAGCAAAATATCAAGAAAATCTTTGTCGGTATTAAATAAAAAACTATTGATATCCATTATCTTGGGTGAATTTACATCTGCGAGTCTGTCATCGCCTATGTGCACGAGTTTACTGGCATTAATACCAAGCTCGGATAAGACATGCACAAATAAGCTACCTGTGTACTTAGTTTTTCCTAATTCAGAGGATACAAATAATTGGTAATTAGTTAGCTTGCAAGATTTATCAATTAACCGTTTAATAATTGCATGAGGTAGATACATATCGGATATAAATATCACTTGCTTATCAAGCTTTTGCACCGCTTTGATCAATAAGTGACAAAAAGGATCGGCAAAGCTTTGCTCTATTTCTATTTCTATTTCTTTTTGTTTCAGCACGTCAATGTGTGCTTGAGGTAATATCATTTGTTTGAAAATATCATCAAAATGTATATCTTCACTGTGACTATCATGTCGTGCTAATCGTTCTGCAGCCTTCCGTATTTGTTGATATTCAGTAGCGTCTAGTGAAAAATTAGCAGAAATATCAGCAGGAAGGCACTCAACGACTTTAGTAAAAATTTTTTCTGGGAGATGGCACCTTCTTCTAACTAATGTATCAAATACATCAAAAGAGACATGCGTTACTTCAGGGTGACTTATTGCGGCAACAAAATCTTGATATAAGCTACTCTTTTTGATGCATTGGGTAAATGCCACTAAATTTTTATTATTCATACGTTACTCTATAGTTAATGGTTTAATTAATATTTGCTATTATGCGCATTGATTGCTTGACAAAGGTTGATGAAATAGAAGAGGTCCTCGGCAAATAGACAACATCGCAATAAGTTTTTAAAAAATCAAATTTCCCTTGCCAGTCATCGCCCATTACGAAAGTTGAAACATTAAGCGTTTCAATATTTTCAATTTTCTGCTCCCAGCAATGTTCTGTAAATACTTTATCAACATAGCGACAGCCAGAAATCATTTCAGCGCGTTGCTCATAAGGGAGCAAGCATTGCTTACCTTTTTGTTGAGTAAATTCATCCGAGGATACAAACACTATCAGAGTGTCTCCGTACTGTTTAGCGCGTGCTAGTAGTCGCAGGTGACCAATATGAAAAAGATCAAAGGAGCCATAGGTTACAACAATGTTTTTCGACATGTTTATCCTTGTTGCTCTATTTCATTAATAAGTGAAATAATTGCTGATGAGCAGGCTTGATGTTGGTCATTCATTATTAATTTATTGCGTTTTTCTTTTGGATCTGCAAAACATTTAAGAGATTGAGTCATTGCCGGTAATAACTCTGCAAAGGTTGTTACAAGGGATCCTTTGATGAAAATATCGTCTCCAACTAAAGGCTCGCCACGTATTTTGTTATATTCCGCCTTATCAAATTGATAATATAAAATTGGTTTTTCTGATAACATAAAATCAAACGCAATGGATGAATAATCAGTAATTAACATGATAGCTTCTGCAAGCCAAGGGTATACATTTTTACCATTTGGATAAATATAAATATGGCTAAAATCAAGTAATGGAGAGAGTTGTTCGCTCGCTGCAATTCCCATATTTTCAGTGATGGTACGGGAGATGAAGGGGTGATATTTTAAAATAAAACTACAGTTGTGTTGCTGACACCAAAGATTGATTTCATCAAAGTTTAGTGGGTAATTATCATCTTGACTGTCTCTATATGTCGGTGCGTAAATTATGATCTGTCCTGTTTTATTAATGATTGTTTCAAGTGTCGATAAAGGCTCAGCGTTCAGCCAAGACCGCTGTATTTTTGTTTGAAAAAAAACATCATTACGGGGATAACCTATGTTGGAAAATTGTTTACTATTAAATATTTTACTAAAGACATGATCATTAAACCAAGTGGAGCTTGATATAAAGCAGGCATCATTAATATTGTGGTAATGCGCGTTTCCACTAAGGTGCTTATATGGTAAACCATGCCAAAGCTGCACTACTGGCACAAAAAGCCTTAATGAGGAGAACAGTAAAGATTGGTATTCATGATCAACAATAAAAGAGCGAGCAAAAAGCATTGAGAAAAATGCGAGCAAAGGCTGTTGCTTAATGCTAATTGCATTGAGTTCACTTGAGGCCGCCTTGGGTTTATCCACAACGAGTACCACATCTTGATTGTTAGCGCGATCTTTTGCATACAGTACAAGTATATTAGCGTCAACAAATGATTCTGCGTAATATACTCTACGATGACGGTAAGGAATTAGGCGTAATAATTGGATCGCTAGGACGAAAATAGTTGTCAGCTTTGTTCTAAGCCGTCGTGTAAAACTGCGAGAGTATTGATTAATATATCCTTGCTTTGAAGCAATATAAATTTGCTTTATATTAACGCCGTTGTTGAATAAGCCTTCTGCAACATTCAATTGAAAGGCACCATTGGCGACAATAACTTTAAATGCGTGCGTTGGTTGTGAAGAGGAGATAATATTTTCACCAACCTTTATATTATCCATCATACCCACGACATTGATTCCTTGAGACTTTAATTTTTGCATGAGTTGCCGACCAGCAGGGTTTGCAGGTGCAACATATATTTTGATAACGTTGATATTAATATCCATATTATCAGCCAATAGTTGATACTAATGTTACTTTAAAATGCAACGTCAGTGAGACGACGCTAACAATTAACCGACAACCGTGCAACTAAATCCACCCCGTCCCATTTATGCGAAAAAGTCAAGGCCTGCCCTGCGGGTAAAATGCGTTTCATCGGTTGCTGTGTGTTTTTTTGCCAATGTTGGCATTGTGTTGGTTCAATGCCAGATAGGGTGACGCTTTGGCAATGGTCAAATAATTTCACATCATTTAATTGATTAATTTGCACGCTTAATAACACCCAAAGTCCACAATGATACTTTACGCTATCAACGGTAATAAATTCAAGTTCGATTAAGTGTAATGGATCATACTTTTTGAATAAACAGGTATTCTGGTTCATACTCGTATTAAGTAATAATGGAAGACGTTGTAGATAAAGTAATTGCGCCATAAGGTCGCTTGTATCTAATGTTTCTTTTTCATTTAATTGGTTGGACAATAACCGCCAAAATTTTTCTTGGATCCATGTTTTGGTATTCAACCAATAGACGACTTTAGGCGAGGAGCAGGCCTGTTGAAAATAGGGTTGAATATCGCGCAATAAATTCTCTACAGCAGGTTTAATTTGAGCCTCGGTGTCAATTTGAATGATGGCGACCGAATACCTGTCGGGGAAGCAAATATTGTTGGTTGATTTATATAAAGGAAATTGACTAAGATGCTTAATGGTTTTATTACTTCCCCAGATAACTCTTGCTGTTGAAACAGAAGATATTTTTGAACTAATCAGGTCGTTATGCTCATATTGAAGCACAGTGATTAATGAAAAAATTAGATGTTTATCTGACGATTTACAAAAGAATTGATTGATCAATTCAAGTAAAACGTGACTATCTGTCGTTAACTTATTACTCAACCTCAATATGGTTTGGTTGCCGCATAAAACAGACACCATCATGGAGTAAAAAAAAAGAGTGTCTACATTGCCTGGCGCAATATGAAAAACGCAGCCTGTTGCTTTCAATTGTTGCGTAGGATATTGCGACTTAATTGTTAAAAGGTTACTTTTTCTTAACCAATACCCAGCCGCTACAATATTGGGGAATTCGCGACCAAAACGCATTAAAAATGTGCCTAGCTGAGTTAATTCATTTAGTAGGTCAGTTGAAAAAGGAGGCAAACAAAAAGTCGTATCTATTTTAGTTGTTCGGTCGATTGGCAATAATATTTTTACGGCATATGCTTCAAGATTGAGTATCACTACAGCCTCTTACTTGTGCTTTTTTCAAACGGCCATTTACCTGGAAATATTTACCTTTTAGCCCACAGTTGCAGTTATCTTCACCAAAGATAACCCCGAGATCTTCTGTTAAGAGCGCATGGCCAGGGTAGCTTGTTGCTAGCAATGAATTCACTTGAATAACACCCTCTACTCCCAGCTCTTCGATGACGGATAAATCTTTTTTACTGCGAATGATCACATCACTCCAAACGGGACAATGTAGATATCCCGCGTCACATTCGACATAAATAGTACCTGTTTGTTCCACCATGGCATAAAAATTATGCACGGATATTTGACCTAATTGTGCTTTAATTTGCGCGGTAAACGTTTTATTTGATACAGCTAACGCTTGCAGTTTTTTCCAACCACCACTGTGAAACAAGGTAACATTATTAAGCTTAAAATGCTTTTCATGTTTTTTTAATACCTCAATAAAGTATTGCCAAATAATAAAAGTAAAGCCAAAAATAATAATATGCTGGTTTTTATACGTCTCAAAGAATTGACTTATCGCTGCCATGTTGATGCTCATATCCTCATGTAAAGCATAGGTATGATCATAACCAAATAAAGATAAACCTTGAATGCCGACGCCTCTTGCTGAGTAACTAAATTTATCTTTGATCACATTGGCGTGATCGATAATTAACATGGGTAGTCGCTTTGGCCCCAGCCATTGTTGCATTATTTTTGACAATATTTTTTGTTGTCGGACAATATTTATTTTATCTAAAACAATACGCGAAACGTGTTGAGAGGTTGTACCTGATGACGTGGTTATTTTGAAAACATCATCATTTGCGATGCTTTTTAGTAGGTGATGTTTAAAAAGGCTGACAGCCAGGGGAGGGACCTCTTTATTAAGCCATTGCGCGGGATATAAAAATTGTATGATTGACCGATAATCTTCACTGTTTTCAAAATGGTATTGCGCTAAGTTTTGTAATGCCTTTTTAAATAAAGGCGATTTTTGTTTTGTCGTTAGGCGATAAACAGGTAGTGTTATCAATTCATCCCAGTTCATTTTTTTCACGCTGTAATAAAAAAGAGTAGTTAATTTTTCCTGAGGATAAATAAGGAAAAGTATCAAGCACAACAATCTGAGCATAACTGCTGTGTATTTGTAAATAACGGCATAATATGGTCTTTAACTGCTTAGGCGTTTTATCTTTTAATGATGCGTTTAAAATATAACACACTATTAAATCATCTTCACCACAACAAGCCGCGCTGAGATGATTGTCGTTGAAAAATATTTCAACGTCATCTAAATTAATGCGTTTTCCCACTATTTTTATAAAACGTTTTAAACGGGCGACAATTTGAAAGTCTCCCTCGTTATCACAAACGGCAAGATCACCAGTACGTAATATATTATGAGAGGCTGGCAAACTAAGCATATCAGTATTATTAGCTGTACCCATCATGACATTATTACCTAAATAACAAAGTTCGCCTTGTTGAGATCCTTGTTTTTTATTAATCCAAAGTTTTCCTCCTAAAATGGCTTTACCAATTGAGTAAGGCTTATTTTTAACTTGATTAGGATCTAAAATAGCTATTCTTGCGGTTGCCTCTGTTTGCCCATACATCAGGAAAAATTGTTTTTGCTCTGCTAAACACCAGTCATTGACCCGTGTTACTTTTTTATGATTGAGTTTTCCACCAGCAACCGCTAAAAATCGCAAAGAATGCAGAGAAAGACGCGCAAAACCGAGGCGTAAAAGCATATCAAAAACATAAGGCACACCATATAAACAACGAATGTTGTAGCGCTTTATTTTTTGCCAAAATTCACGCGTTAATACTCCATCTGCATTTAATACGATGGTTGCGCCTTGATTTAAGTGCGTGTTTAAAATAGACAATCCAAAACTATAGTGAAAGGGCAGGGTGGTGATCACACTATCATTGCTTTGTAATGTTAAAGCATGGCAAATTGAGTGGCAATTGCTGCGTAAATTTTCATAACTCAAACGAACTAATGTGGGACTTCCGGTGCTACCTGACGTCGTCATCAATAACGCGAGATCAGGATGTATCGTATGTTCAAAGTATCCAATACGTATTATATGACCATTGTTTATCAATAAATTAACTTGATAATACGAGCATAAATGTTGCTGTTTTTCAGTTGATAAGTCTTTATCTACCCACCAAACAACCTGCTTTAATTGCAAAGCAGCCAAATAATAAACAATGCTATTAATGCTGTACTGAGCGACTATCATCAATAATTGTTTTTTTGACGAATATATCGTTAATTGCGTGCGTATTTTTTGTTTCGCTTGAGTGACAAGATGATTTAATTGTGAGTAGCTTACTTTTTCTTCAATTGGCGTGTTCTCAAGCAGTATATTATCTATCATTATTAATGCGGTATTTTCTTGTTCTTGTGCTGCTAGGTGATTAGTCTGCCAAAATGCATTTTTCATATAATTCCAGTAACAAGGGTATAGGAGATACAATGACTCAAATTAACATACCACCATCTACGCCGATAACTTGGCCTGTCACATAGCTGGACAAATCACTTGCAAGATACAGTGCTGTATTGGCAATATCTTGCGCTTTACCCACACGTTTCATTGCAATACTATCAACGCGTTGTAAATATAACTCGTCACCTATTGAGCGCGCCATGTCAGTATCGATAAAGCCTGGTGCAATTGCATTTACACGAATATTAGCGCTTGCCAACTCCTTTGATAAAGATAATGTCGCGCCAATGATGGCGGCCTTACTCGCGGCATAGACAGATTGCCCTGCATTGCCATTCACACCGACAATAGATGCTAAATTAATAATAGATCCTCCACCATTTCGTATCATTAATCGTTGTGCATATTGACTACAATACAGGACACTATAAGTGTTTGTTGAAAATGTGTGAGCAATTTGTTTTTGGCTCACCATACCGATCAAAGCATCGTCTAATATACCAGCATTATTAACTAATACATCGAGTTTTTTACATTGTTTAAAAAGAGATTGAAAACCATTTTTAACCTGATCATAGACAGAAACATCAAAACAACACACATGATTATTATTTTTAAATTGAGATGTTAGCTTCGCGCTGAGTGTTTGTAGTGCTAGCTCGTCGCGACCATTGAGCCATAAATTGGCGCCATGTTGAGCAAATAATTGACTGGTCGCAAGCCCTATTCCACGACATGATCCAGTGACAATAATATTTTTATTTTCAAGAAGTTTCATATTTTTTCAATTTATTGTTGATATTTTTTGATGATCTTTTTAGCTTTGGCAACAGAGCTCATATCAATAATATCATCCGTATCCATCATTATATCGTAATGATTTTCAATTGCGCCAATCAATACCATGTGAGCAGTTGAATCCCATTGTGCAATTGCTTGATAGCTTAAATCATCTGTCACATCAGCTAATGGAATATCTAAGCTTTCTGCGAATATGTCATTAATAGTTTTCAAATTAATACCTTATAAACTGGGTTATTTTTTGTTTCGCAAAGTTATAGGCATGTTTATCTAAATGTATTATCTGCAAGCCTGTGTTTTTATCATGCTTATCAATTTGATAACCTGATGCTTCATGAAAGCGAATAGATGCTCTATTGGTAAGGTAAATCTTACCGTATAAACGCTTTAATTGTAGTTCCTCAAAGGCGAAATCATTGAGTGCAAATGCAACACAAAAAGGTACGATATTATTGAGAAAGTCATCATTATATATATACATTCCCGGCTCTGCTGTGCCACCTAATCTGTCAATCTTAGTAAGTGAAACTACACCGATTGCTTGCTCTTTGAAATAAGCGAGAAAGTATTGTTGACTTTCGTCTTGTATCAGTTGTTGATACCAGGCTTGTTGTTGCTTTTCGGTGATATATGTTTTATCGAGCATCTGCTGAGAAATTTTTGGCGTGTTTCGCCATTGTCTAACCATTTCAATATCAGACTCAATGAATTTGCTAAGGCTAACACCATAGCGATGAAAATCCCATTTTCGGGAAGGACCTGGTGTATTAATCATTTCAAAAATATCTTGTGTTGTTTTTTCATATTTAATCTAAGATTTTTAATATTTGATCAGTGATCCGTTTAACACCTTTCCCATCAATGAGTTGCATCGCTTTTTCTGACATGGCAGTTAATTGAACGTTATCTGCCCAAAGATATATTGCGCGTGAAAATGCTAGGCGTAATCCATGACTGTCTAACCCATCAAAAGCATAACACCAACCAGCTTTTTGGTGTGATTGAGCAGAAAACAGTTGATTATCTGCAACGGTTAATAAAATACTTGGTACACCACAATAGGCAAGTTCATAAACTATTGAACCAGCAGCACAAATTGCCATGCGACATCGGGTTAAAAGTCTTGCCATATTTTGGCTATTATGGACATGTTCAAACCCTGCATCTTGACACAGGTCATCGACTTTATCAGGGCTTGAGTAAGCCCCTCCTGTGACAATAACTACATCGCACGGATCAATCAGATCCTGAACAATTGCTAATTTTTGAATAAATGTTATTGTTAAATCAGTACAATCACTGCCACCAAAATTGATCAGGATTTTTTTTCTATCACAAAAATTAAGCTTACGACTTGCGATAAAGTCTTGACATACTATACTATAACACAAACCAAGCAAGTGTAAGGCATAAGGCGCTGAATATTGATAGCCTAATAGTTTAGCCTGTGGCTGTGAATTAATGATAATATCGCAATGTAATTTTCGTAATGAATTGGTATCGTCAAAACATATAATTTTCAAACCTAAACGCGCAAGCTTAAGCCTGTAAGCTTGATCAAATTGATAGCCATCTAAAATTAATCCTGTACTGTTATTTTGAGCGCTACATCGTTTAATTATCGCTATTTCATCATCATTTTTCTTAAATGATAACACCGAACAATTAAGCGTTTTTAGCTTTAAACAGAGAAATTCTGGCAATTGGTTTACAATAATCAAGCAGATTATTTTATGGTGTAATGCCAAATATTCGATTAAAGCAAAACAACGATAAGCATGCCCTAGCCCTATCTTATTTCCACCATCAAATCTGAAAAGAATGGGATATGTCATACGTTATTCATTTTTTAATAAGTCCCAAGACAGTGGTGTTCCCTTAACGGTGTCTTTTATTATACGTTGACCTAACACCAAGGTATGAAACTTTGGAGCAAGCCCTAAGGCAGGGCGAATGACTTGTAAGTTCTTATTGGTTAAAACATCACCTTTTTTTATGTTTTGAGAAATATAAATTGAGCGGCGATATTTTTTAGAATCTCGCTCACTACATGTACCACCGTATAATACCTGTCCAACAGCTAATGCTGCAGCCTTACTTTCATTAACTAATAGTTTTAATTCTTCGGGTTCTAATGAGAAGGCCGCATCAACACCCCCAGCATCTCGTGATAATACAAAATGTTTTTCAATCACTGATGCGCCTAATGCAACCCCTGCTAGCGCGACACCTATGCCTAAAGTATGATCAGATATTCCTATCTCACATTTAAATGTCTCACGCAGATGCTTAATAGTTTTTAAATTAGCGTGCGCAGGGCTGGCAGGATAAGCACTAGTACATTTCAATAAGATAAGTTCTGAGCAACCATTATTTTTCAAGCAATCAACAGCTTCTGAAATTTCTGTAAGTGAGGCCATACCCGTGGACATAATGACAGGTTTCCCAGTTTCTGCAATGCGTTTTATTAGTGGAATATCATTATTTTCAAAGGAGGCTATTTTATAACAAGGCACATCTAATGTTTCTAAAAACTCAACGGCGCTAATATCAAAGGGGGAGCTAAAAGCAATTAAGCCTAATGATTTTGCTTTATTAAAAAGTGTTTGATGCCAATCCCAAGGAGTGTGCGCTTTTTCATATAAATTATAAAGCGAATTACCTTTCCATAGGTTGTTGTCTGATAATATTTGAAAATCATCTAATTCACAGTCGAGCGTCATTGTTTCGGCTATGTAGGTTTGTAGCTTAATCGCATCTACTCCAGCTTGTGCAGCGGCTTCTACCATTTTCAATGCAAGATCTAATGATTGGTTGTGATTACCTGATAGCTCTGCAATCACAAAAGGCGGCTCAGTTTGAGATATTTTTCGCCCTGATATCTGGACGTTATGACTCATCATAACGAACACTTTTTTCAATGTTGTCATTATCTAAAATAAAAGCTTTATACATATATTCAGCTCTACGCCAATCATCGTTATCATCAATGTCTTGGACTAAATAATGAGGCAAAATGATAGGTATTGAATGAGGAGAAAAAATATTGAAACTGTTATGTAAAAAATCGTTTTTTTGTGCCAAATAAAATTGCCCTGCGTCATGATAAACATTTGGCAAGTCTTGTGAACGTTTAGGTAGCGCACTTTTATCAACTGGGGTTACATTTTGATTGGGCGACTCAAGGGTAAATGAGCGTTGGATAGGGTAATTAAATTTGCACACGGTAAAGGCTGAGGTTTTATTTGTTTGTTTTTTTAATTCATTAACTGCGTTAACAATATATTTTTTTTGTAAAAAAGGCGCGGTTGCATAAATACAACAAACCAAGTTGATTTCATAGCCTAGTATTTGCAACTCTACAACGGTATGCTGAATGACACTGGAAGTACTGGTATGGTCATCTGCTAAATGCTTAGGTCGTAGAAAAGGGACTTCAGCACCAAATTGTTTTGCAATTTTGGAAATTTTTTCATCATCGGTAGAAACAATTACAGAATCAAAAATTCCAGAGTTTAAAGCCGCTTCAATGCTATAGGCAATGATTGGTTTTCCACAAAAGAGTTTTATATTCTTTTCAGGGATCCGCTTACTTCCCCCTCGAGCAGGGATCACCGCAATATTTTTCATTTGACATCTCTTTTTATTATGCTGTTTAATCCTTCACAAAATTGATTAATCACAGCGCACCAATCAGAAGAAAAATCTTTATAGAAATTACGTTGTCCCTTAAATGATAAACAATCTTGAAATGCTTGACCTTCCTTAGAAAAATTTTTCAATGGCAAAAACATCCAAGATTTAACACCTAGGCGTGTTGATAACATTAGCGCGGCATTACTTGCAGAGATCACTAAATCTAGGTTAGCAATCAATGCGCCATAATCCTCAAAATTACCTGCCGCAGAACAATCGTCAAAATGCTGAATACAAATATTGTGTTTTCCTTGCATATTATCAACTTCTTTTTTCCACTCGCCAAATTGTAGGTTGATCCATTGAACACCTTCTATTTTTAATAGCGGTAGCATCTCTTCAAGCGTCATTGAGTATTGATTACCGTCATTAACTTTCCCATGATACCAAGATAAACCAATGCGAAGTTTTGTCTTAGAGAGGTAATTATTCTTTTGTTGTTTTAATTTATCACTAATCACTAGGCGTTTATTGTTGCTAAAAGAAGCAGCTGAAGTCCTATATAAATAAGTTAATGAACCCGCCAAAATTTGAAGATCTAGATCAGTGCTCACAGCTTGCCTTTTATTAACATCTTGGTAGGAGTGAATAGTCGCATTTGGAAAGTTATATTCATACAGCCCTTTTAAACGGTTATCACAAACAATATGCGCCTGTTTCGCATCATTTATGGCTTCAGAAAAACAGCTTGTATAAGAAAGATTATCTCCAATCCCCTGCTCTGGATAAATCAGTATATTTTTTCCTACCAATGATTCACCATTCCAAGCAGGTGCAAACCAATGCAATTGATCCTTCATCTCTTGGCGTTCAATACGACTATGAAAACAAGTCCAAGCATTTTTATAGTCTTGAAAATAGATTAGAATAGGGTATAAATTAAATTTAGCTTGATGATTATCTGGATCTAACTCGAGCAATTTATAGTAAACATCGCGTGCACTTTCATAATCACCTAATTTAAAGTAAGAAAGCGCTATATCGAGTAAAATCTTAGGATCGCCGGTTTTATTAAATAAGTCTTCAAATATACCCAGTGCTTTTTTATAGGATTCAAGGTTTAAATAATTGCAGCCCAGTAGGTGTATCAGTGGCTGAGATCCCGCTTCATCGCAATGGCTAATTGCTTTTTTTAATGCTATTTCAACTTCAGAAAATCGATTCAGTTCTAGTAAATTAGTCGCGAGCAATTTATAAGTAACCGCATCGTTAGGGAATTTTTTTATTATTTTGTGACATAACTTAATAGATTTTTGATAGTTTCCCTTATTCGTTTCTTGAGTTGCTTGCTTTAATTTTTTTATTGAACTTGGATTATTTTTTACCATCAAACTCATCAGTTTTATCCCTGCTACCTTTTTGCTGGTTGATTATAATTCTGTGCCAGATCATTGACGAGCCAAATGAAATGATCATTCATTTTATTCAAAGAGAACGAAATAAATGCGCTTTGATCTTCTGCCTTTGAAAAATAATATACGTTACTTACCACCGTTGATTGCAAGTAATTAAGCGAACCACTCATAAAACGAAGAAATAATTTTTTTGTGCTGTCATTTTTAACATCATTTAAAAATTGATATTGCACAGTAAACGCATTGACTAATTCCAAGCGCGTTTTTACATTAGCAGTAAATTCAATAAGCTGTTTTATATATTGTTGGAATTTTGGCTGTAATGTTTGAAACGATGCTATTATATTGCATTGTTGCCAATAATTGTTATTAAAACTGCTTGATAATGCTTTTTGAGCATATTTTTGTTTTCCTTTGAGTAATGGAAATATTGGCATATCTGTTATTTTTATCGGGATTGTATGTGTTATTTTAGCGCCATCACTTGTATTTAGGCACTGGACATCTGTATTTTCAGCAAGTAGCATTTCGAGTACACCGCGCGAAAAATCAAAGGTGCGAGTCGTTTCAATATTCCCGCCAAAATTTCCAAGCACTTCCAAGTGTTTGCTTAACTTATAATCTTTTATATCATCATAAATACTCCCTTGGGCATGCTGCTCGCCTTCGGTTTTAAAGCCATAGTCAAGTCCAAATAAATAGATTCTTTTAAAACCCATTGCGATAGCGATAGCTGTTGAAGCATTGGTCACTGTAGGGTTAGAAAAAAAGAGCTCTTCATATTTTTTAGAAATTGAATCGTGGATAAAAGTTGTCCCCGCATCTCCGGCTTTTAATACAATGTATGCTTTTTTAAATAAAGATAAAATTTTAGGGTAAACTGTATTAAGACAAATCAAGTCGATTTTTTTTAATGTTTTTTCATGTCCAATTTTCTTCACCCATTGATAAATTGTAGCAGGACGTTCTTGCTCAACATGAAAGTCTGGGATGATGTCATTATTTAATAATGGTTTTAAAGTCGTACCTGAAGAGAAAATAATAGCATTGTCTTGATTTACTTTTAAATACTCGATGCATGTATTTAGGGAGGGGCCATTACCTATCACAAAAACGGGTAGATTTCTTTTGTTTTGTTTTGCCGAGGTTAATAATATTGGGGCGTTATTTTCAGATATATTGGTGAGTGTATGACTAATACCAATCACTTCATCTTCACAAAATCCCCAACCACTTTGGTAGCGGTAACCAAGATCATTGATCAGTTTAAATGCATCTGTTGTTTTATCGCTAATATAATGACGATATAAATACATTTTTACACAATTAAAATACCCTCGACTTTTAAAAGAAGCATTAATGTCATTAACATATTCATATTCATCCCCCCCGATTTTGATAGTAAATTCGCCACCACGTTTTGTGCAATGCGCGAGTAATGGCTCAAAGTCAACGCAGTGCAGTGCCGAAAAAAAACAATCAGGCTCAGGTTCAAATAAAAAAACACTGCGAATTGAAAATTGAGTTAATAGAATTTCAATATGGTAACCAAGCCCAGCACCCATGATGGCAAGAAATGTAATATCTCCATTTTTGTGGAGGCAGCTTGGCATACTTGACCCAATTTCCTCTATTCGTTTATTAAATATTTCATTAACAACTTGCTGATGCTGATAGAAATATGTTTCTTCAGGAATTATCTCATAATCAAAATTTACTGGCGATTTTGAAAACGCATCAACTTGTGCCTGACTCTCTAACCTAGGATCCCCTTGGTAAACAAACTGTCCATTAGCAAGCAAATTAACCCGACTATCATCATCTAGCTTTAATTGTACTTTTGTTGGTATGTAATCTTTATAATATTCATAAATAGTAGGCATTTTATTCTGTAAAAGTGTCATATTTTTAATGAACGTTACTTGTAAAAGCTGAGTTTGGATCTTCACCATTAGAGGATCTAGCTTAGAGGCCATCTAAAAACCTTATATATAGTTAATTTAATTATTGATTATATAAAAAATAAATGGAGAGGGCGCATTAGATATCACAGAAACAAAAAAAATAAATATCTGTTTTAATAATGTTTCAAATTGAAAAAATTAAACAAGAAAAACTGATACTAATAACATTAAGTATATGAACTAAATTTTCGAAGAAAAAACAGCTTAATTAAATACGCAAGTTGATGTCAATGGTTGTTATCTTTACGAAATTAATAATGTGGAAGTAAGTTATTTTGTATCCCTTCGGCGTCTTATAGATGTATTTCATGTTCCTAGTAAAATCAGGAAGCTCAACTTTAAATAGAAATTCAATCACATCACTTTAAGTTATTCCTTGCGTCTTGCAAGAGGACAAATGACACTATTTGATAAGTATCGATTAGAACGACAGTCAATAACTTTAAAGGATTTGGCATATAATATTTGGCTCTTGTTGCTAAAATGACATTTAGAGATGAAGTCTTACAAGGCAGCAAGATGGTCATTGCTGAAGTAAATGCTTCAGCACGAATAGTTGAAAAATGGTGCCATCGTTGTAATTATTTGATCTATGATCATTCCATGAAGGACTGCTTGATAGTTACTAAATGGTGCAGAGCACCTCGAAGATATGCGCTGAAAGTCTTTGTCAACTCGTCGCTTTAGCTTGCGATCGTCCTAAAAAATACAATCGACCCATCAGTCAGTGGACATAATCACAGCTATAAATGGATTCAATAAAACAAGGGATCTTCAAATCAATTTCAGTACAGTACATTGGCCGATTATTAATAAAAATTTAACTTAAACCACACAAAAATAAATAATAGAGGCCTAAAAATTGATGAGTTTAGGGAACAAGAAATTGCAAATGTTTGCGATTTTTATAAAAATGCAAGGCTTTAAAAAATGTTTGGAATAACGGTTAGCTTTGATGAAATGAACGGAATACAACCTCTTTAGCGAGCCCAAGCAACATTTCCAATAAAACAAGGCATGGTTAAACGACCAGAATATGAATATATTCGTCTCAGAGCTCAATGTTTGTTGGGGGTTTTGATGTGGTGACTGGTGAGGTGTTCTCAGTTTGCCAAATCGTTGAAAAGAAGACGATTTTGTGAACTTTATAAAGGCTCTTGAGGATCATCATTATGGTTATATCCAACTACAAATTGTTGCTGATAATTTAAATACACATCAATCAGAAAGTTTAGTTCGTCATGTTACAGAGCGCAGTGGGTTTGAAGGCAATCATTGGCATTAAAGGTGGAACAGAAATTCTTGAAATTCAATAAATCGCGCCGAGTTTTAAGCCGTAAATCACATAAAATTGTTTTTAATAACACAAAAATATGCATCAGGGATGGATCTAATAAAGATTTGGCTGGGTATTTTAATGCGCAAAGTTTTAAAGCGAGGAAGTTTTATATCGACCGATAACTTGAAATCAAAGTTTTTAGAGTTCATAGATCATCATAATAAATTTTATGCTCATCCGTATCATTGGAAATTTAGCAATAAGGTGCTGAAAACCCAAACTAAATTAAGGCAACTTAAGTCTGAATGCGCTAGTCTCTCGTATAGCCAGGGAGTGCATCAAGTGCACCTTTTAGATATTCCATTGTGTTATGCAAACTAGAAACAGCGATATCCATCGCATTGAACTCTTTATATAATCGCGCTTCTAATTTATCTGCACGATAGATAGCTGTCTTTTGTGTTTCTTCAAGAGCGGAAATCCCCTTATATAAAGAATCAAGTTTACCATCAATGATGCTGTTACTTGAGTTTATATCTCCAGTTGAACTAGAAATATTGATATCAATGATCCCTGACAAGACCTTGCTCATGGCAAAGCTCATCCCTTCGGAAAAAGTAATATCTTCTCGAGGGCCTAATAAGCCGCCTTCAATTAATAATTTAATGCCCGTTGAATCCCCGTTGTCAGAAAGTAATGTTTGCCCATAGCCTGAAGCTTGTTTACCATCAATCAAACCTTCAACATCAAGACCCGTTGTGCCTGATTGTACACCTATTCCAAAGTCTGACAAAAAGTTAGAATCAACTTCAGTAAATGCGATAGTTGACTCAGAGCCGTATTTACTTGATGTAAACGATAGTTTTCCTGCATCTTCAATTACTCGAATGCTAATGTCATTTTCCATTAGGTTCTTATCTGAATTTATTTGTACTTGCAATTCATTGGCAAGATCACTAATTGACGCATATGCTCCTTGTGATAAAACGATATCATCTGTCAAAATGCCATTTAAACGCATTTTAAATGTGTCATTATCAGCATTCACAGTCGGCGTAGCACTTGCAACCGAGCTACCAATCAAGCTTGATTGTGTTGCTAATTGTGTCACTTCAACGGAATAAGTTCCTGGTTTTGTTAAGCTATTACTGCCTTCAAATGAGATAAAAGGATCATTTGAACCACCTGAAGCGGTAAAGAAGTCTGCTATCCCTGCCATGTCATTTTTTAAAGCCTTTTCAAACTTTGTTATATCTAACTCTAATGTGCCATCTTTTTGGGTAAGCATGCCTAAATCAGCAAAACTATGGATTGACCCAGGAATATGATTCACGGGTGTGTTAAGTACACTACGCAGAACTCCTTGAATATTTCGTATGGTAGAGTCGCCATTTAGTACACCATTTGTTCCTCCCTCGCCACTAAACTTGGTTAAATCATTCATTTTCTTTATCGTAATATTATAATTTTCAACAAACGCTCTTATTTTTTCTTCGACTTTACTGGTATCGCTACTTATTGTTAAAGAAACTTTTTTACCAATCTCTGTTTCACCGTTGATATTTAGCGTTATCCCTTGAATTACACTGTCAATTTGATTACTATCTCGTGTGATAGTAATCCCATTCATGATTATCTTTGCATCTTGGGCAGACTTAGTTTCCTCAATATTTTTTATCGTTGCACTGTAAGTCAAACGGTCAAGACCTGTTCCAGCGGGTATTGCATTTCCACTGGTATCTGTTGATGTTATTTCAACAGCATTTTTTTCACCAGTATCTTTGTTGGTTAATACTAATCGATAATTTGTACCATCATTGATGATCGAGGCCTTAACACTAAAATCACCTTCATTAATAGTATTGCGCAGACCTTCAAGTGAGTTATTTGAGCCATCAATGGTAATTTTTTCAATCGCTTTGTCCGCGTTCAAATTAAAAGTATTGCCGTCTGCACTATAACTTCCAAAGCGCAATGAAATAACACCTTCACCCACCGGATCTGTGACTGCTGTAAAATTTCCAGGGCTTGATACTAATGTTTGCGCTTGTGCGCGTTGCTTAACTTCAAATTCCCAGTTGCCGATCTCTGCACCAATACCTAATTTGGCATCTAAAATATCACTATCAGTTGATGATGCCTTAGCTGCAGCAAAGGTAGAATTGTAACCTAGGTCTTTATAAGATGATTTAAATGTAGAAAGGTCGCTGTTTAATAAACCATAAGCTGAGATAGCGGCAGTCGCGTGGGCAGATCCTTTTGTCACTTTTGCAATAATAGGATCTTTTTCTGCGCCAACAATAGCGGTCACAATGGCATTGATATCAAGGCCAGTTCCAAGACCTGTTGATGTGATTGGTGGCATATTGCGTCCCCTATTAACATTTATTAATTTAAATTTTGCATTTTCTTTAAATAATACAGCAAAAATCAGACCATTTAGTAATAATAAAACGTTTAAAAACTAAAAAGAGGCTTTCGCCTCTTTATTAGTTTACTTTTTTTTACACTTTTGTTTCGAATAATACCCCTGCGATATCATCCATTTTTTTTCTTAAAACCACTAATTCCTCTGATGGGATTTGGCGGATGACCTCCTCTGTTTCTAAATCCATAACTGATACAAGTTCTATGCCTAATTGTTTATCGACTGAAAAGGATAAACCACGTTTAGTGGTTTCCATAAATTCATTCAATTCTTTTATTACAATTTCGACTTCCTCTTGCGTTGGCTTTATTGCTTTCTCTGTCTGCAGATCGTTGGCTTCTGCTTTAGCTTCAGTTTTAATAATTGGTTTAGAATCAACCTTTGAGCTATTGATATTTGAAGCGTTTAGTCCAGAGGCTGGTATTGCCATGTTTGAATCAGACATAAATACCCCCTGTTGTTATTATGATTTATTGATGGTGTAAAACTTAGCTTACCTCTCACGTATAAACTAAATTTTAACCAACAACTTCTACTTTAAATTTTTATAAGTTGTAAAAGCTCCTAACCTAGGAGCTTAATACAATGTTCAAACTCCTTTTATTATCCTAAAAGAGAAAGAACACTTTGTGCTGAGGCATTTGCTTGTGCAAGCATTGAGGTACCTGCTTGTTGCAAGATTTGTGCTTTACTCATTTTGGATGTTTCTACCGCAAAGTCTGCATCTTGGATCCGAGAGTTCGAAGCCGATAAGTTTTGTGAAACATTTTCCAAGTTTGAAATGGTTGATCCAAGTCTATTTTGAATGGCACCAAGATTAGCTCGTGATTCACTTATCTTATCTAGTGCTTTATCAATTTTACTAATAGTATCACTGGCTCCTTGCATAGTAGATACATTAGTACCCAAAGAGTCTATTACCTTTCCGCCCACTTCATTCGTGATACCCAACTTTTCTAAGGATGTTGCTTGCAACGTCTGACCATCTTGACTAGACGTGATTTGAATAGCCTGTCCATTCATGCTAGAAAATTGAATTTGAGAGCCTACTTCTGTCGCTTTAACGCCAGTTTCGGAAGACAACGCATTAACTCCAGAGACTACGTCAGTAACCGAGGTTCCGCTTACAACTAAATCAACACCATTTATTTGAATTCCATCACTTTTTGTTATTCCACCTGCCACAGTTCCACCTTCATCTGTTTTAAATGATCCTGAGCCGTTTGATATTGCAAATCCAAGATCTTTTATTTTAGCGCCTATATTTGGCGTTGCTTTTTCAGATGTCCCATCACTAATACTTATCGGTGAATTATTTGCACTTGAAAGTGCTAAGTAACCTTTGTGTGTTCCCGAAGCACTTGAGAGACCTGAGTCTTTAAGTGAATCACCTACTCCACCACTTATTTGTATATCAGCACCTGTAGCATTTGTTAATACCAAACCACCCTGATTATCAAGTGAAGCAGTGACTCCTTCAACATCACGATTAATAGTCGAAACTAAATTATTCATTGATGATGTAACACCTAATGATACAGCCGCGGCATCTCCAACCTTAATTTCTATGCCTTCAGTAATACCAGTTAGCGCTTTTCCTTCACCATCTGTATGCATACCTTGTACGACATTATAAGAAGTAGCAGTAACACCTGTTTCTGCAGTTTTTTCGTTAATAGTGTTGGCATTAGCTAATGCTTCATTACCTTCGATTTTAGTTCCAGCACCTATTGAGACATTGTTAATTAATACAGTTGATTGTTCAACAAGCCCATCAACACGGCCACCATTAAGCTCTCCTTTATTCAAGTTACCATTTAAACCAAGATCATTAGTGGTGACAGAATCAATCGAGAATGATAAAGTTTCTTTAGCGTTAGCACCTATTTGTAGTGTTGTTGTTCCACTACTGCCATCTAATAAATTGATGCCGTTAAATGCAGTTGTTTGAGCTATGCGATCAAGTTCAGAGTGAAGTTGGTCAACTTCTTTTTGAATTGCCCCTCTGTTTAATGCAGAGTTTGTATCATTCGCAGATTGAACCGATAGTTCTCTCATACGTTGTAAAATGTTAGTCATTTCACCCATTGCACCTTCAGCTGTTTGTGCCATAGATACACCATCATTTGAGTTACGAACGGCTTGGTTAATACCTTTGATTTGTGATTGCATGCCAGTTGAAATGGCAAGCCCTGCGGCATCATCTTTTGCACTGTTAATACGTAAACCAGAAGATAAACGTTCCATCGCCTGGTTGCTTGTTTCCTGTGATTTGCCTAATTGACGTTGTGCGTTTAATGACATAACATTTGTGTTGATTACTGAAGCCATGAGTTACTCCTTGGTTTATATTTTCTGATTTACGTTATTTAATTATTAAAAAAATGTAAATCAGGTTTAAGTTCGTGTTAATGTTGATATCGACTGCTTAAAAAATAACTTTATAAATATTTAATAAGTTCGTTTCGATTCATTTTTGAAACAGTCGATGTGCTGACTTAAAATAGTTATCGCCCATGTTATAAATTTCTTTAGCTAAATTGAGTAATTATTTAAATAAAGTACATTAATATCGTCTTTAAGCCTTTTATAGTTTGATTATTCTGTCATTAAATAACATAATTATCTGAACAGTTATTTACTTTATAGTCAACTTAGCTCAAGCTACCTTGTCAGAGGCTCAGACAACGTGTGCAAGGCGAAAGATCTGATCTAACAAAGATTATATTCATTAATCGCCCGTCATTAGTGGACTAATCGTTTGTCGGTCGAGTTAACTAAAAAATGTTATTGCTTTTATGCTTGCTTCGTTTTCGATTATTTAACGCGGAGTTGTTCATCTAGCTCATGCACTAACGGGCAAGGTAATTTGTCTCAATTTGTTGATGTGATCAAAATTTTAGTATTGGCTATTAATACGTGTAATATCTATTAACTATAAATAAAAGCGATCTTTAACCCGAACTAAGGTTAAATAATAATTTAAACCTTGTATCAGTACATAATGATCACAATGACCATAATAACTGTACATATTGAGGTTGCGTGGATCAATAGACATGCAAAGCTTTTATTGCATAACATGCTGTTGCATCTTCAATAAATGAAAGGAATCACATGATCACACCTCAAGCTTTTCCCGCTCGCCGTTTACGTCGTTTGCGTAAACATGACTTTTCTCGTCGTCTTGTTGCTGAAAGTCGGCTTTCTGTAAATGATTTGATTTATCCAATGTTTATTATTGAGGGGGAAAATAAAACACAAACCATCGCTTCAATGCAGGGTATTTTACGTTATTCAATTGATTTATTAGTCATCGAGGCGATTGAATTGGTTGAATTAGGCATTCCAGCGATTGCATTATTTCCTGCTACCCCTGATGATATAAAAACAGAAATGGCGGAGGAATCTTACAACCCCAATGGACTCGTACAACGCGCAGTTATTGCAATAAAAACGGCATGCCCAATGTTAGGCGTGATAACAGATGTCGCACTCGATCCCTTCACCACGCACGGGGAAGATGGCATTATTGATGATAATGGCTATGTACTTAACGACATCACAACAGAAATATTAGTGAAACAAGCATTATCACATGCTCAAGCAGGGGCAGATATTGTTGCTCCATCAGATATGATGGATGGTCGCGTCAGTGAAATAAGGCAAGCACTTGAAAATGCAGGATTTATTAATACTAAAATTATGGTTTATAGTGCAAAATATGCATCGAGTTACTACAGCCCATTTCGTGATTGCGTTGGTAGTGCTAGTAATTTTAAAGGCGGTACTAAATCAACCTATCAAATGGATCCTGCCAATAGTGATGAAGCAATTCATGAAGTTGCGTTAGATATTCAAGAAGGTGCAGATATGGTCATCATCAAACCTGGCATGCCTTATCTTGATATTGTGCGCCGTGTTAGAACCGAATTACAAATACCAACCTTTGCTTATCAAGTCAGTGGTGAATACGCTATGCATAAAGCAGCGATAGAAAACGGTTGGTTAAAAGAGCGTGAATGCGTTCTAGAATCACTGCTTTGCTTTAAACGTGCAGGCGCAAATGGTGTGTTAACTTATTTTGCAAAGCAAGTCGCCACGTGGTTAAAAGAGGATAAATAGCCCGCACATTTTAGCTAGTATAATCATTACCAATTAAGATATATTTTCCTATTTTCCTATTTTCCTATTTTTCTATTTTATTTTTCATCTTTACGTCCGAACGATGTAATTTATCATTGTTCTTTTTTATTTTTTCGGCGGATTGGTTCAAAGCCGGCATCTTTTGCTTCGTGGAATTTTTTGTTTATTGATCTTCTTACCTTTGTGGTTTTATTCACAATTTTTTTATTGATTTCTTTATGTGTAACTTTGCTTTTATCTACCTTTGCTCGTTTTTCTTTTAAGCCTTTAAATTTTGGATTAATCCCATCTAGGCGACTAAAGCTAATAGAATGTGCGACATATGCTTCTATTTTTTGAAAGTTAAGCCAATCTTTAGGTCCTACGAGAGAAAGCGCATTGCCTTTAGCGCCAGCTCTTCCTGTTCTGCCAATACGATGAATATATTCCTCGGTATGTCTAGGGATATCAAAATTAAAAACATGGCTTACATTAAGTAGATCGAGGCCGCGCGATGCGATATCCGTTGTCACAAGAATTTTGTTTTTACCTCTAGAAAATGAATCCATAATTTGATTACGCTGAGATTGTGATAAATTTCCATGTAATGCTAATGATGAATAGCCTTTTTCAAGAATTATTGCACTCAGTCGCTCAGTATCTTCACGCGTTGCGGTAAATATTATCGCTTGTTTTATTTTTTCATTTTGTATAAAAGTAAACAGTAATTTTTCTTTTTGATTAAGGTTATCAGCTAAATAAAAGCGTTGCGTTATTTCGCTGTGTAGCTGTTTTTCATCATCGATGGAGATCTGCTCTGGTGCTTTTAATAATTGTGTGAAAAATACGTTTACTTTTGTATGTTCAAGCGTTGCTGAAAATAATAGTGTTTGCCGTAAACGATGATTTGCTTGTTTATTTACCGCTATTAATTGTGGGGCAAAGCCAAGATCTAACATGCGATCAGCTTCATCTAAAATGAGTAGCTCTAGTCCATTAAGGTGTAACAAGCCTTTTTTTAGGTGATCAACAATACGTCCAGGTGTGCCTACCACAAAATGCGGATTTTTGTCGATTTTCTTTACTTGATCGTTAAAATTTTCTCCACCTAATACCAATGTTGATTTTAAATTTGTATTTGATACCAGCAAACGTAATTGTGAATAAACTTGTTTTGCCAGCTCACGCGTGGGCGTTAAGATGAGTACGCGTGGATCACGTTTGGTCAGGGCACGTGTTTTTAATACTCTTTGCACAGCTGGTAATAAAAAAGCGAGCGTTTTACCTGATCCTGTTTTTGAGGATGCAAGCAAATCTTTGCCAGCTAGTGCAACCGGAATTGCGGTAGCTTGTATTTTTGTTGCTTTCGTAAAGCCCAAATGTGTAAGCGACGTAATTAAACGGCGATCAATGGGTAAATCAGTAATTAGCAAAGGATCCTCCAAAGTGAATATTTAATATAAAGCGAGTGATGGCTATGTGGGAAGTAATAATTATACGAACATGACCTAAAAATATTGTATTAAGTATAAGATTGGAGGCTAAAGTAGAGTGCGACATTTCGCTATCAACAATTAGCGTAATAATAGTCGGATGGTATAATTAACTAAAACAGGTTAATCATCCGGTGGCAATTCTTGCCTCTTGCCTCTTACCACGAAACTTTTGTCGATCTGACGTTGCATCTTGACGTTACATGAGTATAAATGACAAGTTTAACATATGAGTGGTCAAATTGTGCTTAATGCCATTTCAAATATTATTTTTTCAGCAGCACATTCAAATATTAATGTAAGGTTTAATGTAACAGCCTTTTGTGTTGTTGATTCCTTATATTTTACCTTAACGGTTGCAAAACGCTGCCTTGCTGCATCAACGTATTTTTTAGCAAGTGCTTCAGCACTTGCTAAATCAACACCTTCAAAAGGTAATGTTAACACGGTATCATCTTCTGAAATAATAGTTCCTACTTCAACAATAGTACCACATGTCTCATATACATCAGTTTCTCCAGTATTATTTTTAACCTTAGACATAAAAACTCCTTAAAATCAATCCAATGAATTACTCATAGCCATGACTTTGCATAGCTTTGCCGACAGCGTATTTTGTTTTAGAATAATTAATTAATATTTAAAGCTTTGGCAGATTGACATCAGATGATTAATGCAGTTAATCATCTATGATCAATTTTATACTGAGTATTTTTGTAGAATAAATCGTACTGACTTTACTCTTTCAACTAGCAAGGATATAATTAATTATTTTAATGGATCCTTCTTTAACTTCCAGATTTTTGATGCGTATTCTTCAATTGAACGATCTGAGTTAAACTTACCCATTGCCACTGAGTTTATGATTGCTTTTTTGGCCCAAAGTGTTTTGTTCCGGTATGTAGCATCAATATCATCATGTGCTTTAATGTATGAAGCATAGTCGGCTAAACATAAATACTCATCCCCCCACTTAAGCAGGCTACGTTTGATATCTGATAATGCCCCAGCGTAACCTGGTGTAAAGAAATCAGTATCTAACCAATCGAGTACTGCTTTAAGTTCTGGATTGTTGTAGTAATAATCATGAGGATGATAACCGCTTACTTTAAGTGCTTTGACTTCAGCAACACTTAAGCCAAAAATAAACATGTTCTCAGCGCCAATTTCTTCCGCCATTTCAATGTTTGCTCCATCCATTGTGCCGACAGTTAATGCACCATTTAATGCGAACTTCATGTTGCCTGTGCCTGATGCTTCAAGACCAGCTGTCGAGATCTGCTCTGAAATATCCGCTGCAGGGAACATTATTTCTGCTAGAGAAACACGGTAGTTAGGTAAAAATACAATTTTTATTTTGTTTTTAATACGCGAATCATTATTAACTTTATCCGCAACTTTATTTATTGCAAAAATGATTTTCTTAGCCATGTCATAACTAGGTGCAGCCTTCGCGCCAAAGATAAAGACACGAGGCACGATATCGAGTTTTGGATTTTCTAGCAGACGTTTGTACAGTGTTAAAATATGGAGCAAGTTTAATTGCTGACGTTTGTACTCGTGTAATCGTTTGATCTGAATATCAAAGATCGCATCTACACTGACATCAATATTCAATATTTTTTTAATGATCTTAGCGAGTGCAAGTTTGTTTCCTTTCTTGATGTTCATAAAGCGCGTTTGAAATGCCTTATTGGTTGCCATGGGCCGTGCATCTTTTAGTTTCTCAAGGTTTACAACCCAATCTGCACCCACAGTTTCAGTGTATAACTGGGCTAATGGCTCGTTACATACTTTTAACCAACGTCGTGGTGTAATACCATTTGTGACGTTTACCAGTTTACCTGGAAATAACTCATTAAATTCAGGAAACAATTCTGTTTTTACTAACGCTGAATGAACCGCAGCAACGCCGTTTACTTTGTAAGATGTAATGACACAAAGATTTGCCATGCGCACTAGACGCTCAGGCCCTTCTTCAATGATTGAAAGTTTTGCTTTCTTCTCATCATCGCCAGGCCACTTTTCTTCAACAACGCTCATAAATTGACGGTTGATTTCATACAAAATTTCAAGATGGCGTGGAAGTACAGTTTCAAAGAGTTTAACAAACCACTTCTCTAGTGCTTCTGGCAATAAAGTATGGTTAGTGTAAGAAAATATTCCCTGACAAATTGCCCATGCGACATTCCATTCTATACGCTCTTCATCCACCAAAATGCGCATTAATTCGAGGATAGTAATTGTTGGGTGTGTATCATTTAATTGAATCGCTACTTTAGTTGGCAGTTTTTTCCAATCTGAATTATGACGTTTAAAACGACGTAGAATATCTTTTATAGAGCACGCACAGAAGAAGTATTGTTGAATAAATCGTAACTGTTTGCCTGCTTCCGTTGAATCATTCGGGTAAAGTACTTTAGAAATCGTTTCTGCGGCTGATTTTTCAGCTTGTGCGTCAATATAACCGCCTGCATTAAATACATCCCAGTTAAATGCTTCAGAAGAGCGCGATTCCCATAGGCGTAAAATATTTACAGTCTTAGCGCCGTAACCTACAATTGGAACATCCCATGGCACACCTTTAATTTCTTGACCAGCGTGCCAAATTTTGTAGGAAGATCCATCGCTAATAAAGACAGTTTCAACGTAACCATATAAAGGGATCATTTGTATTGATTCAGGACGACAAATTTCCCAAGGGTTACCATACTCACGCCATTTATCAGGACGTTCAATTTGATGCCCGTTTAGAAATTCTTGTTTAAATAATCCGTTTTCGTAGTGGATCCCGTAGCCAATTGCAGGGTACCCAAGTGTAGCGAGTGAATCAATGAAACAGGCCGCAAGTCGCCCTAAACCACCGTTACCTAAAGCCATATCAGGCTCTTCATCGCAAAGCTCGTATAAATCTTGCCCAAGATTTTCAAGTGCTTTTTCAGTCACTTTAAATAACTCTAAATTATGCAGGTTGTTTGAGAGCAAACGGCCCATTAAAAACTCTAGTGATAAGTAATTTACAGCACGCGCATCGTGTGAACTGTGGGTTTGTTGTGTTTGTGTTAGTTTTTCAAAGATTAATTCATTAACAGCACAGCAAGTGGCATTCCACCACGCTTTCTTATTTGCTTTTTTGGTATCTGTGCCAAGACCTTTGCACAAACGATTTATGATTGCAGTTTGCATCTCTTTTTCAGTACAAATCATTTCAGGCATGAGCGAGCTTTCTTTTTTTATTTTGTTTTTTTTTGGTGATGATTTAGATTTTTGTTTACTACTCATGGTATTTCTCTCTTAAAATGTAATTAGCGTGTATAATTAATGTGTTAATTAGAGTATTTTCCATTTTATTAACTCATGTTAAGCAGTTGATGCCAGTTCATGATGCAACGCCTCAATTGCTACTTTTTGTGCTTTATATTTTTGTGCTTTGATATAAAGCTTCGTTTTGAAAGCGAACGTATTCAGTCTTTTTTTTAAGACTGAGACACTCCAATTATAATGTCGATAGTATGACATGAAAATAGGGTTACTCTGTATCTTATTTGTTTTCACAGGTGATTATGCGAGTTAAGTATAATCTTTTTGTGAAAAACCTCAACTTTCCATCTTTTTTGATAGATCGTTTCAATTGACTGTTTAATAAACTTAACGTCATGACTGATCAAATATAATATTCTTTTATTGCCCTCTTTGTTTTTAAAGATTTGTGGATGTATCAGAATTGCAACATCCATTGCTTTTATCCAAGCGCAGATCGGAGTTTCTGACCAATCCAATGAATCAATTCGTTGGAACGCCCTTGTAATGTATCTTCTCTACTTCACGCAATTAAACGGATACTTTTTAATACGAGAATAAAATGTTTTTTAATTTTTTCATGAATAAATCTCATGTAACGAATTTATAAAACCAACTGTCATCCAATATATAAAGCCATTTCAATTGATTTTTTACATGCTTTAAGTATGAATATTAAGTCCTTTTTTTATTGATGTTACTGTTTTTTTTCGTTTTTTGGTCACAATTTTTGAGTATTGGAACTCTTTTGTAATGAGCTCAGCGGCAATTGGGATCCATTATTGTCCAGCATGATAAATACAATTTAGTAAGTTAATTCCTTTGGCTCAACGACCAACAGTATGATCAAAGTGGCAGATAATTAAGCTCATTTTCATTTGAGAATGGTTTAGCTTGAACTGTGTTGCCAAAGATTAACACGAGATCATAAGACTCAAGTTCCCGCACCTATTTTTACATTTGGGACCAAGTCAGCCAACGTAAACTGTTTGTGAGATAAAAGCGAGTTCTTTGATGGTGACTAAGATCTCTATCTCTACCGATGTGACGCAAAAATTCAATGTCAGATCGGAAAATAGTGCCAAGCTGCTATGCATAAAATTGCCCTCTTGATGCTTAACTACGTTAATCATCAAAGGTCGAATTAAAATAAAGACTTTAATTCTTAACTAGTTATTCTAAATCGACTTGTTTATGAACAGTAAGTTATAACTTTGTTGATTGGTGCTGGCAGCCATGTCCTTCGAGGCTTAAGCTCGATTTTTATGAAAAAAAATACTGCTTCGCTATGACATTCTAAAATGGAGTAACCAATAAATAATATATCTTCGATAATGCTACGGGTAAAAGATTAGCATCGCTAATCGTTGACAGACCTGCTGTTACACCTTGCTCTGATGTTCGAGCTATAGCCTGACAAAGCAATTTTACATCACATGTGTATATAATCGGAAAGCTATAATTTGCAAAAACCGATGATCAAGTCGCTAAATTAATGCCATGTACTCTTACAAATATCCATTTAATGGGATGTGATCAATATAGCTAAGTGGCTTTATTGATCACTTACATTGTTCATAAATAAAACCTATCGACACGAAAATGTGCTCATTTTGCGTATTGAAAAACTTCGGGCTCTGTTGATTTTATACCTGCTTTTGCAAAGGCTTGAGCAACAATTTCTTGTGCTTCTTTTTGGATCAAGGCGATATGCTCCTCGCCGATAAATGATTCTGAGTATATTTTGTAAATATTTTCTGTGCCTGATGGACGTGCAGCAAACCAGCCATTTTTAGTGGTTACTTTTAATCCGCCTATTGCGGCACCATTACCGGCTGCATGTGTTAATTTTGCTGTAATTTCTTCACCTGCGAGCGTCGTTGCCTCAACCATATCAGCCGTCAAGTTTGCAAGGATATTTTTTTGCTCAGGGCTTGCTGGTGCATCAAATCGCGTATAAACTGGATTGCCAAACTTTGCTGTAAACTCAGCATAATGATCACTAGGATCTTTCTTCGTTGCTGCAATGATTTCTGCGGCAAGTAAAGCCATAATAATACCGTCTTTATCGGTGGTCCAAACAGTGCCATCTTTACGTAGGAATGATGCGCCCGCACTTTCTTCACCACCGAAACCTAATTCTCCTTCAAATAAGCCATCTACGAACCATTTGAAGCCAACAGGCACTTCTGACATTTCTCTACCAAGATTAGCCACAACGCGATCAATCATTGAACTTGAAACGAGTGTTTTACCAACCACTGCATCACTAGCCCATCCTTTACGATGTGTAAACAAATAGTTTATTGCAACAGCAAGGTAATGATTCGGATTTAATAAACCAGAGCTTTTTGTTACGATACCATGACGATCATAATCAGGATCGTTAGCAATAGACACATCAAAATCATCTTTTAATTTGATTAAGCTTGCCATTGCATAGGGGGATGAACAATCCATTCGGATTTTGCCGTCTTTATCAAGTGTCATAAATGAAAATGTTGGATCAACACGATCATTTACGACGGTAATATTAAGTCCATAAGTTTTTGCAATGACTGGCCAATATGCAACCCCTGATCCACCTAGGGTATCAACCCCAATTTTAATGCCCTCTTTTGCAATAATGTCTAGATCTAATACATTTTTAAGATCGTCAACATAAGGTTGGATATAGTCATATTCTTCAACTAAATCAGAGGTCATGGCTTCAGAAAAATTACAACTTTTAATGCTACCACAACGCTCATGAATATCATCTATATCATTAATTTCATCTATATAATCAAGATCATCAGGATAAAGGTTGCTTAGAATTTCATTAGCACGATCTTGAATTATTTTCGTGACATTGCTATCTGCAGGACCGCCATTAGGTGGATTATATTTAAAACCACCATCTTCAGGTGGATTATGAGAAGGTGTAATGACAATGCCATCTGCTAACTTATTTGGATTTGTTTTATTGTGGTGTAAAATAGCATGAGAAATAACAGGGGTTGGTGTGTAACCGCCTCCTGCTTGCACAATGACTTTAATGCCATTAGCAACTAATACTTGTACAGCTGAAGCAAATGCAGGCTCAGATAATGCATGTGTATCTTTACCAATAAACACTGGTCCTGTATACCTTTGTCCGATTCGATATTCTGCAATAGCCTGGGTAATTGCTAAGATATGAGGCTCGGTGAATGCATTTTTAAACGAGCTCCCGCGGTGTCCGGATGTACCAAATACAACCTGTTCACTATGAACAAAAACATCAGGTCCGTTGAGGTAATAAGCAGAAACTAATTTAGGGATATTCACCAAATCACTTGCTAATGCAGGTAGCCCTGCGCGGGGATGTATTCTCATTTTGTATTAACCTCTTTATAATTTGTGGATAAATTTAACTCAATGATTGCATAGGTAAGATACAAATACTGTGATCGTGTTAAATTTAATTTGTAATATTGGCAATTAGTTCATTTGAATACCCTATTATATTCATTGGTAGCGTTAAAAGTATACGGTTTCATGATAAGTTGATATGTTGTCACCGCACAAATTAGTGTATAGGGTATTTCACGCGGCTTAATCGCAACTTAAAATGGTAACTTCCTGTGTATTTGATGATGCAAGCAGCTCAATTAATTTTTCACTTATGTAAGCCCTAGTCGTCCCTTTAGCTATTTTAGATGCTTTTAAAAACGATTCGTTATCTTAAAATAAAGTGTTGTTAGCATCATTTTAAATAGTATCATTTTAAGCTTATTGACAATTAACTGTTCTTTTTAAAGTTGCTTGCTTTGATATAAAAACACAATCCCTTTTGAAATTACTTCAGGGATCTTCACTGAACAAAAATAGTGCTTGGTATTTTCTCTTTTTCGAGGTTGGTTTATTTTTTTATATTTTTAATTGTACTTTAGCATTTATATTTTTATATTGTTTTTTATCGTACTCTGTAGACTAGCAGATCAAATATCATGTTCATTGATATGTGAACGTCGTAAAATAGCGGACGGACTTTCACCAAAATCTTCAATTTTGGATAAAATATACTTGAATATATCTTCATCTATTTCAATTTTTTCATTTTATCCCTTTTTATTAAACTTATCAGCTGATGTTGCGCAGTAAGCTAAAATTTTAGATTAAAACCTGTTAAAGTGACAATATGAATAAAAACAAACAAATATTTGAGCTGTTTATTGATTACTTTTAACTTCATTGAACTATACAACAGCGACAGGTCTATCGAATCTTTTAGATGGAGAGATCAGTCACGCAAAATTACCCGCTTCTTATCTCACAAACAGTTTACTCCGGCTGATTTGTGGGTAAATGTAAAAAAAAGGTGCGTAAATTGAATCTGATGATCTCGTTTTAATTTTTGATGACACAGTTCAAGAAAAAAAATTTCTAATGAGAACGCGCT
>JAGLDN010000152.1 GCA_023145575.1 Psychromonas sp. | reverse complement strand
TATTGTACGCCAGCTGAAACAAGAAAAGATTTTAAAAATGTGGCTTAGAAACCTTCCAAAAAACTTGACCATTATAGTCTAAGATGCAAAAATGAAGATAAGCAATTTCCAACTGGTACTGGATACGATCTATGTATTTGTATTCATGCGGAACAAAATGCTTTGTTATCAGCGGCAAGGTTTGGAATTGCTGTTGAAGATACAAATATATATACAACAATGCAACCCTGTTTTGGTTGTACAAAGGAGCTAATACAAGCAAAAATAAAAAATATTATCTATCTACATCCATGGTCACCTAGTGACGAGGATTCCAATATGCAAGAAAGAAAAAAATCTGAATACGATAAGATTATTGCTAAAATTAATATTAAAAAAATGTCTATCGATGACCCAAGAAAAGAGTGGGCAGTTACATCTCTAAGCCCTAACAATTAGCTCCAGTGGGCTGCAAAAATTCGCTGCAACCTCTTTTCTTTACACCTAAGAGCGCCGCACTATGAGTTTACACGACCTCCATGAATGTCTCGCTTGCATCAATCCCTACGGTAAGCTCAATCCCCGCGGCAATTGTGTACACTGTGCGATACACACAGCAGATGTGTTGGTCAAGAACACCTTGCCACGAACAGTGAACGGTAGCATTACCAGCTTCACAGGTTTAGCACCTGGAACTTTCGTACGTTTCGAACATGTGTGGAACCGCTCTTCGATATTACTCGCCTACCTCATTGGTCAGGGTGTCAACCAAGTCTATGCTGTCGAGACGGATGACCATGCATACAACTTTGTTGTCGATAGTCGCAACTATGTCTACGTCCTTGACAGCAATCAACAGTTCTACCGTCATATTCAAAGAATCGAAGATTTTGTCGCCACGGGGCACAATGAGTCGGTGGACAGCCGCTATGAGAGCGACTACGCCAATCCGATAGGGGGTGATTCCAATGAGATCGACATCTACCCTTGGGGAGAACTTAGTCAGCATTGGCGTAGAATCATAGAGAGTAGAAACTTGGGAATACTTCAAAGTCCAGGCGGAGTCAATACCGTTTAAAAGAGCCTGCCATTGCAAGACCATCGGGAAAGCTCCTCAGATGGGCGAGATAGCTCCTGTGATAAAGGCTGTTTAGCTCATTTATTTTGTTATCTCTCCTACTCTTTCCTACGCTAAAAGCTAAACATTCTGACTGGTGCAACAGGCAATCTCAATCTCTCCGATGCATGGCGGCTAGTAAAAAATCAAGCAGATACTGAATTGGTGCGTGGCGGCAGGCAACAAAAAACAGACATGTGTTGTTGTGGCCAGTCCAGAGCCTATAGCTTGAGCCGCATAAAAACTAGATGTATGGACTCCCTAACCTAGTAAGCTATTAGTAATATTTCTAATAGCTATCAAATAAGGAATCCTTTCATGAACGTTATCGCAATTGATTTAGCAAAAACAGTTTTTCAAGTTTGTAAAACAGATCATTCAAGGGAGGCTATTTATAATAAAGCTGTTAATCGAAAAAGATTAAAAGAGATTTTAGTTCAAGAAAAAGAATCTATTGTTGCGATGGAATCATGTGGTGAAACGCATTACTGGGCTCGCTTTGCGCAGGATCAAAATCACATCGTAAAACCTATACCAGCAAGAGTTGTTAAAGCGTTTTTACAAGGACAAAAAACAGATGCCAACGATGCGGTTGCAATATCTGTAGCGGCTTTACAGCCAAACATATCTGCTTGTCGTTTAATCAGCGTAGAAGCTCAAAGTTTAAATTGCATGGATGGTGCTAGATCATCTTTAGTTTCATCAAAAGTAGCACAAGCAAATCAGATAAGGGCTTATTTATTAGAATTTGGCATTCCAATTTGTAGATCAGATAAAGTAGTGAAAGTTGAAGTACCAACCATACTTGGTGATGCAGAAAACGACTTAACGCCTACATTCAGATTTACCTTGAACCTTTTATGGCAACATTTTATATCGATAGATAACGCATTAAGTGAATTAGAAAAAGAGTATAATAAAACAATAAAGAATGATGAAGAGTGTCAAAGATTACAAAAATTAGAAGGTGTTGGCCCAGTTGGTGCGCTAGGATTAAAAATAGTATTAAGTCAGCCTGAACACTTTAAAAACGGGCGACAAGCAGCTGCATGTGTTGGCACAACACCTGTCCAGCACAGTTCGGGTGGGAAGGTGTTTCTTGGTGGTATATCCAAAGTATCAAGTAATAAAAAATTACGCGCTGTATTATTTCAAGGCGCATTTGCAGCAGTTTGTGCAGCAGAAAAGCGAAAAGCAAAATCTCAGAAAGATTTTTGGATAAAGGATTTACTTAGTCGTAAGTGCCGAAAAGTAGTTGCTATTGGACTTGTTAACAAAACAATCCGAACCGCTTATGCAATATTGAAAAATAAAGTCGAATATAAAATGATTCCAATTATGTAGAGTAACATTCGTGCTAATTAAAATATAAAAAGCAGTTACAATTCTCAACTAATTTGTCATAAAGATCGAAGTAATAAACAGGTAAGACCAACCTTTAGTACGCTGTACCTATCCAAGGTGATTAATTTCATTGATACGCCGTAAACAAGAGTAGAACTGAAGGTGCGAAAACATCTGAGGCCGCGAGGTAGCTCCTCATTACGAGCCCGTATATAAGAACGCATCTAACTTTTTATTACAAAATTTTATTGACATTTAATAGGGAGTCCATATAAGGATAGGTCGTCGCGCAGCCGTCACCTTATCCAGGTGTTGAACAAGCCCTGCCTTGGATGCTTCTTTATATAGTAAATAACGTAAATAGATTTTATTGGGATTGGGCTCACCTCTTTTTTAAAGGTGAGTTTTGTTGGGATATAAATAGGAGCCTATTTAAATCAATGGTTAGCTGTTTTGTGTTTTTGCTTATAAGTAAGTTATCCAGTTTGTTATTGTCAATGAATGCCGATTTTTCCCGCTTTTCTCAGTCGGTTAATTCCTGCAAATTGCATTTCGTGATGGCAACATGGGCAAAGGCAAACCGCTACTTTTCTTATAATTTTCTTATGATTTTATTCGCTTTGTTTTTGACATGCATGATCCCTAATAGTAACTGAATTTGCAATCGTAATTTCTTGGCATTTCCGCATAAAAAACCATGATCTCGAACGCGTTGTAATCCTTTAGGTAATATATGTTGCAGCTATATTGACAACAAGAGCCATAAGAATTTCAATGTTGGTAGAGTGCGCGTTTTTGTTATATTTGTGCTATCTTCCTTATAGTATCAGACGTCAACTACCTT
>JAGLDN010000151.1 GCA_023145575.1 Psychromonas sp. | reverse complement strand
AGTGATAATGCGCGGTTAGAAAAGCTTAGTCCATTCATTATCATCCCTTTTACTGCCTCACCATAAGTGATTTCATTAACATCATGCATTGGCAATAGTGCGTCAATATCAGCCACAATATTCAAGTCATCTATTACACCATAAACTATCCACATTTATTTTAAAGAGGTAGTTTATAATAAATTGCAACTAATTCTAAGTGCTATTACTCGTTTTTTAGTATTAAAAATAAATTATTTTTTCTTGATAGTGACCTGCTCAATGTCTGATAAAGGTGATCGTCAATGGCTATGTTTGAAGTACACTTCAATGGCATCTGTATAGCGTAAATGGCACCTTTACAGTGTAAAATTCGCGAGTTAGAAAATGAAATTTATTGAAATAGAAAAGATATATTAAAACAGGAACTATTCTTTTGCTGCTGTATTTGATAATGAAAATAAGGCGAAGATGAGGTAATGGTGCTCGCTACTGGATTCGAACCAGTGACCACCTGCATGTCGAGCAGGCACTCTACCAACTGAGCTAAGCGAGCTTCCTAATTATTAGCAAAGTTGATTTTGCTTCAACAGTTGGCTGATGTCAAACGTTCTTTTCATATTTGTTATTATTAAAGTAATGAATCTTGGGTTTCTTCACTGTTAGCAGATTTAGCTTGGTAAGGTAGTCCTGCCTTTTTATGCTTTAATTTATAGATAATTTGATTAAGATCCTTAATTTCTATGTTTTTCTCATTATAAATATATCCCGAAAAAATTAAAATACTAGATATTAGGATTAATGATATAACCTTGTTGAAATATTTTTTATTTAATTGCTTTTCTAGCTTTTCAATCGACACGGTACGATCAACTTTTTTTTGTGCTAATCCTTGTTTTAAAGCCCTCCATTGTATTAAGTTTATATTCATTGGTTTGATAAGATTTAAATCTTTTTTGCTTATTTTATTCATTGCAATACGTTTGTAGGGATGTTTGCTCGATATAAGTTCATAAATAATACAAGAAAATGCAAACACATCATCTTCAATACAAGGTGGCTTATCATTGAGTTGCTCTAAACTTGCGTAGGCAGGTGTATGCCCTTCGACGATACAGGTTTCACTTTTTTCTTCTAAGGCATAAGGGTTGTAATTAAGTTGTATAGAGCCTGCGACACCGAAATCAAAAATTTTAACTTCACCCTTTAGGGTTAAAAAAATATTAGAGGGCTTTAAGTCCGTATGGATAATACCTAAGCTATGTGCATACTTTAACCCTGATGAAACTTTTTTAATAATGGATTTGGCTTTATTAAATGGTATACCATAGGGTTTAGATCGATTGATGAGTTGATCTAAAGACTCGCCATCTAGCCATTCCATGATCATATAATGATGCTCATTATCAGATCCTGCGCTGTAAACGCGAATAATATTAGGATGTGACAATTTTTGGGTTTTAAACGATTCTTTCATTAATATTTTTTTTGCATCAAACTGATCATTGAACTTTGACTGTAAAATTTTTAATGCGACATACGGCTCTTGAATATTTGCATTTTGTAATTCCAAATCAATTGCCCTGAATACTTCACTCATGCCACCTGTACCGAGATGAGTTTCAATTAAATAACGGTTATTAAAACATTTTCCAATGAAGTAATTTATGTCAACGTTGTCTTTGTGTATTATGGAATCGTCTACCATAATTTGATTATTCGTTGCTGATTTTTTGCTGGCACTGTTTTTTTTGTGAGACATTATGTTTGATTCTTTTTTATTACTTGCCATATTATATAGTCTCATATTTTAGTTGTCTGTTGATACTCAAATTACGTTGTTTATTTTGTTTATTTGGTTTATTTGGTTTATTTGGTTTATTCTGTTTCTCAAATGATAACGGTCATCATTGTTTTAAAAAAGAATTATTTATTTTATTGACTTATTTATTTAATCAATTAATGTTATATTAGTATTAGTATGATTTTATTAGTATTTAATAATTTAAAGTGAGTCTTAGATTCAATTATCAAATGCATAACTTAAATTAGTTGGAAAAGTAGCCAGTTGAATATTTATTAACTACCTTTGCTTCTGCGGGGAGATGCAAATAATGAAAAACATAAACAACTGACTGAGTCTCTATGATACTAACTTTACGCTCTTAGTAAAAGCACAACTTTACGCTCTTAGTAAAAGCACAACTTTACGCTCTTAGTAAAAGCACCATGAGTCAAACCAAAATAGTCGAACAAATTAGTGTGAGTGAACCTTTGATTTCACGAGAGTTAAAACGTAATATTGGCAAGCGAGGTTTTCGTGCTATACCCATGTGACGCAAAAGTGTAAATTCAGCAAGGGAAATAGTACCAAGGTGCTAGGCATAAAATTGCCCTCTTGGTGATTAACTACGTGAATCACCAAAGGTCGACTTAAAATAAAGACTTTAATTCCTAAGTAGTTATTATACATATAGATTATATAACAACGCAGGTTGTTACTAGTTGTCTTGCGGGGCTCAAGCTCGAAAACCAAGACTGCGTTACAATAATCGAAAAGTGCCTAATATTGAGCTTTTTCTGATCGTCGATATTGAGCCTGGCAAAGCGTTTTTGCGTCACTTGAGTATATACAGGCAAATAACAAAGCAATTAAAAGGCGAACAAGAGCGGTTTTCTTCTCAGTTATGACCCCCTGATGCAATTGAATGTATTACGTCAAAACTCGAAGAAAAATGGAGCCCTTAACAAATTACAGGCCGACTAAAGAGTGGTATTGAAAAGATCATTAAAGTCAGCCATGAAACAATCTATAAATTCATTTGGAAAGACAAAAAAGCAAGGCGGAGAGCTCTACAAATTCTTGCGCAGAAAAGCTAAAAAATATAATTCTATATCTAAGGAGAAGCTGGATGGGCTTGGGTATATAAAGGATCGCATAGGTATCATTGATCCTATTCGAGTTGGTGATTGTGAAGTAGATTTGGTTATCGGTAAAGGCCATAGCGGTGCTCTAGTTACAATAGTTGAGCGCATGACTCGTCACACTGTAACTAAGATGATCTTTGATAAATCAGCGAGAACTGTGATACATGCAAGGATTGAATTATTGGCATGATTTAATTTTAACAATCACAGCAGACAATGGTAAATGATTTTTTTATCATAATGATGTGTCGAAAAAAACTTGAGTGTGGTTATTTTTTGCAGATCCATACTGTTCATGGCAACGAGGGTTGAATGAAATGCCAATGGATTGTTACGACAATATTGGTCTAAATCCACAGTTTTTAAACTGATCAACGATGAAGCTGTTTGTAGTAATTTAATTCAGTTAAATAATAGTCCAAGAAAGGTGATACTATACCCAAAAGCATTCGAAATGATCATAAAACATATGCTAGCACTAGCGGCATGATAATTACGCATTTGGCGGTTGAATCTTCCAGTTGTAAAATAAATAATTTATAGTTTTTATAATATTTATTGAGTATTAAAAACTGGTTTCACTGTAAGTTTATTTATATTATTCTTTACTTTGTACATAATCATAGGTGTTTAGTACATGATAATAGGTGTTGAATTTAATGCAAATTGAATATGAATTTGAAGTTATTAGTTACCAGCGCTTGTCACCAGAACAAACCACTCATTTTACACTTACATCAAATTGTAAAATCGGGCGTTCTTCAGATTGTGATTTGCAGTTGCCTGATCCTGAAAAAATACTTTCGAGTAAGCATGCCCGTGTTGAATTAATTAATGGACAATATTACATTTGGGATCTTTCTACGAATGGGCTTTTTATAAATAATGGGGAAGATCCGTTAGGCAAGGAGGAATATCATAAGCTTAAAGATGGTGATTTGTTATCTCTGGGAGACTATGAGCTTGCAGTAAAAAGGTTGCCTGATAGGCCTGTAGAGGAGTTTGCTTCACCTACCGAAAGGATACCTGCAGAAGAAAAAGCTATTCCGCCAATACCGATGGCGCCTAAGATGGAGGAACCGCCGTTTCCAAATGGCTCGGAATTCAACATTAACGAGGAATTGGAAGCTGATGTTGCACTAGCTCCTGTTCTTTCTAATTTTAGTGCGGGTATCGATGATAATGTGTCATCGGCAGACATTGCAATTCCTAGCGATTGGAATTTCAATTTTGATCCGGGGCTAGAGTCTGCAAGACCAAATGAAACTGCTGCGCTAAAAAAAGAGTTAGTGGAGCCCTTTCATTCACACGAAACTCAAGCAATGAATTCACCAGAAACTCAAGCAATGAATTCAGCAGAAACTAAACAATTTAATTCAGCAGAAACTCAAGCAATGA
>JAGLDN010000150.1 GCA_023145575.1 Psychromonas sp. | reverse complement strand
AGGTAGTTGACGTCTGATAATAGATGTTATAAATTATATATTTTACTATTGCTATAATTAACTTTTTATAAATAATGTAATAGAACAATTTGACATAAGACGATAACTAAATAAATAATTTAATATAGCATGGGATAAAAATCAATATGTTAACACCAAAAATACCTCCAACCCAATATGGACCAATTCAAGCTGTTAATGATTATCATACGAAAAAAAGATTTATATTTATGAATGCTAAAGTATCTTTTATGCCAAAAGGGATTGAAGTCAATGAGGGCATGCTCTCAAAAGTTCTATCGTATTATGAGCATACTGATCTCGAAAAACATGAAGTCCAGCATACATTAAATCTTATTACAGATGTTGTAGCAATGCTAGATACGGGTTTTAAAAACTTTCCAAAAGATACAATTAAGGTAGCAAATAAAACATATAGGCATCCACACAATGATGAGAATGGAGATGAGTATACGGATGATATTCCAGTAGATGAAACAGATATAATGTCGATCGAGGTAATACTTGAACTTTTATCTTGCCGCAAAAACAACCTTTTATTGGTTGATCGACGAGAAGATTATACAGTTCCTACTCTGATACGTGAGTTGTCATATTATAATAGGGAAAACTATAGATATAGACAGAAAAATAGGTCTGATATTCCAATATTTATACCAGGATATATTCATATGTGCGTTGATAATTATACGAGAATGAAGGCTCTTTATCCTAGTATTTTAGCTGCAGCGGTGACTCATGCAAAATGGACTATTCCCCTTTATACACAATGTTACACCGAGATGATAAATACATTTGATGAAAATTGTTATGCTTATGGTCTATTTAAAGAGGTCATAGAAAAACTGTTTAAAGATGATGGAGAGACTCAGCATTTTGCGTAGTGTAAAATTACCCTGAAAATCACTTGTACTAGATTTATTTCACTATAAACATATATTTGTATTTAAAATCATGCATAGCGTCAATATTAGATATTTCAGTGATATTCAGGTGCTAAATGACAACAACAGGTAAACATTCTATTATTGATCAACGCCAAGTGTATATTGCGGTGGAAGGGGGGTATGCTTATAGCACTGAAATAAGCTATACACATTGATCTGTTCGCGATATCAAATTTCATAATTTCCAATCAAGAGAGACGCTTACTGTCAATCCTAAGGTTTGTGTTAAACAATTTTTGTCTCACCTTGCTGTTGATAAAAATATAGTGCCATCTACACAAAATCAAGCCTGAAATGCATAAGTCTTGTTGTTTTCAAAAGTATTATACCCATGTGACTTGAAGAATGTTTCAACTTGTTAGCGTAGCAGCAGGTTTACTATCAATCTGTTTCAAAAAGAACCAAATGGCGTTTCACTCCTCACACTAATAGTTATGTTCTAAAAACAAACAATTTTCAAATCTTAGCTTTTTATCATTATATTCAGTGATGAGAGGAGGAAAACGCCTAGTGGCAATGTGTCTTAATTCATATTTAAGAAGTTGTCCATCTGACAAGCCAAAATATCTCATGAAGTTGAGGGCAAAATCTTGGCAATCATATGGGAGGCCATCTAAGCCCTTCCAAGGTCCATTTAGAATAGCAAGATGAACTAAGAACTTAAACACATCATTC
This sequence comes from Psychromonas sp., assembly GCA_023145575.1. Lineage (GTDB taxonomy): Bacteria > Pseudomonadota > Gammaproteobacteria > Enterobacterales > Psychromonadaceae > Psychromonas. Next base: position 21,301 of record JAGLDN010000150.1, on the reverse strand, counting down.
ACAGTGCGCTCAAGTTCAATATCCAGTTCGAAATAATCGAAATAAGCGGTTGAGAATTTTAGTGGCATGATTGCGCCGTAAATCACCCTATAACCCTTCCGTATTAGGTCAACTTTAATAAGGTTGGTCGTAACTGCATGCAAGTACACCTCCCAGTGGGCACCCGCGAACTCCGTATGTCTCACAAGAGTTATAGCATATATATCCTCATCTAGATTTTTAAAGCCACCCCAATCAGGATATTGTCTTAGTAACTCTTCTGGCGTGTATATAATTTCCCCTAAACACAGCCGTTGATAACTAGTACGATCAATTACACTAATATTATTAATCATTGTATTTTCTCCGACCATTTTGTCGTGTCAGTATAGTAATGCAACGTCAGTAGGTCAAATTAACCACTCACGTGTAATAGAAAATTGACCTTTATTTATTAATGGGTTAAACAACAAAGATTGAATTAAAAATAAAGACTTGAATTCTTAACTGGTTACTGGTGTTACGCAGTTAAAAACTACCCATGATACCTTTCTTGATGCCTTGCCTCAAGAGTATATTTTTGTGCTTTGATATATAGCCATCACACCTGAAGATGCAGGTTTCAGCGAGAATTTAAAAGCGTAGAGACAAGGCCTTGATTGAAGAGAATGGTTATTCCCTTGCCAAAATGAATAACAATAAAGGGTTAAAGTCTTTTGTTTAACCCTACCGAAGGGAGCATTGCGCCTTGAAAAGAAATTACTCAGGTGTCCTTAAACGAGGATCTGAAGGTGTGATGGGTATAAATGCAATTAAACAAGTTAATACCTTTAACGGAACGACCAACACTTTGATCAAAATGCCAGCTAATAAGTTCATTTTCATTCAAAAATGGTGTAACTTGAACCGTGTCATCAAGAATTAAAACGAGATCATAAGATTCAATTTCACGCAATTCTTTTTTTACATTTTCCATAAATCGGCCGAGCTAAACTTCTATTGTATAAAAAACGAATATTTTGCTCGTGGCTAATTTCTCCATCGAGAAGATTAGATAAACCAGTTGCTGTTATGTAGCTCAATGATGTTACAAGGTGATCAATATACAGTTCAAATATTTATTTTTATTCATAGCTACACTTTATCAGTTTTTCATATTAAATTTTAGTTTACTGCGTAACATCTGCTAGTTATTCCCAATGAATAATCTTATAACGTTGCTAAATGGCTCAAGTTGCCATAACGTGATGCGCGCAATCGGAGTTTTATGAAATTAAAGGTGGCGCTATGTTATGACATTCGAAAAGGGAATAACCATAACCTCATGTTGCGTTTTATTTAGATCATTGAATACGCGGCTGATATTGCACTTTGAGGTAATAAAGGTATATTCGTAAGGGGATCGTTCATATCATCACTGGCAGTTGATTTAAACCTTGATGATAAAATTAGCTTCGTTACTTCGGCTAACTCTTGCTCGAATTTTCGACTCTAATTGATCAATGACATTTTCATTATCAAACCGCGTTCGCTGTCGTTTACCATCTTCATAATAACCACTTTTGTTTTTCCCACCCGTGATGCCAATATCAGAGATTAATGCTTCTCCAGGGCCATTAACAACACAGCCTATGATAGAAACATCCAGCGGCATAAGAATATCTTCTAGACGCTCTTCTAATGCGTTAACTGTTCCAATAACATCAAATTCTTGACGGGAACATGTAGGACAGGCAATAAAATTAATGCCACGACTACGGAGACGCAATGACTTTAATATATCAAAACCAACTTTAATTTCTTCAACAGGATCTGCCGCTAGAGACACCCGTAAGGTATCACCAATGCCTTGAGCTAATAATAAACCAAGTCCAACAGCTGACTTAACAGATCCACTACGTAAACCACCAGCTTCTGTTATGCCAAGGTGTAAAGGTTGAACAATTTGTTTGGCAAGTAATTGATATGATTCAACAGCAAGCGATACATCAGAAGCTTTAACGCTGACTTTAAATTGTTGAAAATTTAATCTATCTAAAATGTCGATATGACGTAAGGCAGATTCTACGAGTGCTTGCGCCGTTGGCTCTCCATATTTTTCTTGAATATCGGCTTCTAGTGATCCGCCATTAACGCCAATGCGGATCGGTATATTTAAGTTTTTTGCACAATCAACAACATCACGAATTCGGCTTTCATTGCCTATATTTCCAGGATTAATGCGTAAGCAATCCGCGCCAAACTCTGCAACTTTTAACGCAATGCGATAGTCAAAATGAATATCAGCAATCAATGGAATTGATATTTGTTTTTTTATTGCTGCAAAGGCCTCTGCTGCATTCATTGTAGGCACTGAAACACGAACTATATCCGCCCCCACTGCTTCCAAACGCTTAATTTGGGTAACCGTCGCTTCAACATCTGTTGTCAATGTATTTGTCATGGATTGGACAGTAATTGGCGCATCACCACCAACAGGTACATTGCCAACCATTATTTGTTTAGACACGCGCCTAATTATTGACGAAGAATGACTCATAAATAATTTGTTTTCTGATTTTATTTAAGTTGGAAACTTACAGGAATCTCTGCAGGAAAGGAATGAGTGAATTCTTTACCTTTACGCATAATAGACACCGCACTTGGATCGCCTAATTTAAATTTAAAAGGAGGCGTTCCTGTGACATTAATGATTCGACCTTTTTTATATAGACCATAAGCTATCCGCTTTTTTGTTGAATCAAAAATTTCAGTCCAACAATTCTTTAAAAAAGATATTTTTAACGCTTCAACCATTGGAGCCGCAATTGTTTTGTCTGGAGATGATCTTAAAATAAATTGATCACTGACATTTTTATTTTTACTGTATTTTGACTGAGATTGAACATCTTGAGCATTCGGCTGTATGTTTTCCCGCTCAATCACTCTTTGTTTATTCTCTATAGGTTTAACCCCAACAGGTTTAACCCCAGCTGATTTACTGCCATCAGGATCAACCCTATCAGTTTTATCCACATAAGCTTTATTACCAGAAACATCGCCAAGGTTCTGTCGTGAAACCACGTTGCTAGCAGAGCCTTCATTCATATTACTGTTATAATTAGACTTTATATGTTCAATACTAGCTACTTTTGGTTTGTCATGCATTTTTACTCCGACTATAAAATAAACAGTTAAGCCTATTACTATCAGAATCACAATCAGTATTAAAATAAAGAAAAATCTGTTATGCAATTTTTTCTTCACTTGACCAAAGTTTTGAACGGGTTGATTTAAGATTATTTCAGTTTTTTTAGCATCCAATATTTTATGGAATTCAGTAAAATCTTCAAGGTTACTCAGTCCAACGAGTTTTGCATAATTTATTAAGTATCCTCGCAAAAACACCATTGAATAAATGCGAGTATCAATAACTTCATCTAATCGCAGTTCAATATCTTCGATAATTGAACTTTTTATACTTAAACTTATTGATACGTTTGAAATAGATAAAAGAGCGCTTTCTCTCAAGCTCTTTAATGTTAAACCTAACGATTTAATATTTGGCGGATCTTCGGATTCAATGCTCATTTTAGTCTCCGGTATATTTTTGATTTAAATAATTTATGGCTTGTTGTGATTCTGGAAAATCAGATAAGAGTTTCCCAGCGTATTTGTTAAGGTTTGCCGTTTTCTCAGTCGCATAACTCAGACGGATCAATTGCCATAAGCTTTCTGCTGAATCTTTATTTTTTTTCTTGTAAGAATATAAATTTAAGTTCGCGGCTTTAAAATTTTTTTTATCAATATTTAATTTAGCGAGTGATAGGTTTAAAAATGATTTATTTGGATCGTATGACAGTGCATACCCATAATAATAAATTGCCTTATTTTTATCCCCTGCTTTTTCAGCACATAAACCCGCATTCTCATAAGTATTAGCCACACCTAAATAAGAAGTTTGCTTAATCGCCATTAAAAAGTTTTTTTCAGCCGCTTTATAGCGCCCCTTAATACAAAGAAATCGCCCATAATTATTATACGTATCACCATCTTTAGGATCTAAAGAAATTGATTTTTTATAAAATTTTTCAGCTATTTTAGGCTCATTAACTTTTTGATAGTAGTATGCAAAAACACGATTAATAATAGCACTATCTGGTTGGTATTCAAGTGCTTTTTGTAGGTTAGCTTTTGCTTGTTGCATTTTATCATTTTTTAAATAAATCAGGGCTAATTGCATGCGTTTTTTCGCAGCCCTATCAGGCTCGAAAGATGTTTTATACCCAGATGTTGTATGTTTTTTTGCTACAGAGACTTGACTCGTTACACAACCTGAAATAAATGCAATCAATGTAATCAAAACAAAAATGAGTAATAATGAGCGATTTTTAATTAAAAACATATATACCCATGCCACTCAAAGATGAAAAGTCAACAAGGCAAATTGCACCAATATACTCAACATAAAATTGTCCTCTGAGATGATTAACTCCGTGGATCATCAAGGGTCGAATTAAAATAAAATATTAATTCTTAACGAGTCGTTCTAGGTCGTGATTTTAAAACAACCTAGATTAGTGCAAGTTATCTTGCCCTGTAAGTCAAGGCACGAAAGACATCGCTGCGTGACAACATTAGAAAAGAAGATAACTATTCACTCATGTTATGCCTTGATCTCACATCCGAACTAAAATTGGGCGTTGCATCTTTACGTCACGGAGATATGCCCTTAGTAATAATTATTTTAACCACAATTCGAAGAATGTGTTCTTTAAATAACAATTAATAGATATTACTCGTGTTAATACCCCTTGCTGATACCTTTATAGTTACCAAAAAACAGTTCAATGAATCGTTTACTATTCTCAATCAATATATCTCCGATTAAGAGAAATATAGAAAGTTTAACAAGTATTGATTTTTACGAATTCTGGTTATTTAACTTAAAATCAATCTGTTAATACTTTGTTATATGACAAAAACATAAATTTATCCACTAAGAAATTACGATTTCCCAGTAAATATTATATTTTTAGCAAATTTTCGCTTTTTAATGACTCGTTTTGTACGATCAATCACATCTCCTACGAGCTGGCCGCATGCCGCATTAATATCGTCACCACGCGTTTTGCGAACAATTACCGTATAACCATACTCAATCAATACCTTGCTGAAACGATCTACTCTGCTATTACTGGGTTTATGATAATCATTCCCTGGAAATGGATTAAATGGAATTAAATTAATTTTACAAGGAGTCTCTTTTAGCAGATTCGCCAGTTCATCAGCATTTTCTGTTGAATCATTAAAATGATCCAATAATAGGTACTCAACCGTCACTTTCCCACGATTAGCATTGGATTTTACAATATAACGTTTAACACCTGCAAGAAAGTCTGCAATATTGTATTTATCATTAATAGGCATCATTTGTGAGCGCAATTCATCATTGGCTGCATGTAATGAAATAGCCAATGCAACATCAATGCGATCTCCTAAAATATCGAGTGCAGGTACAACGCCTGAAGTTGAAATAGTTACCCTACGTTTTGATAAGGCATAACCAAAATCATCAAGCATTAACTCCATTGCTGGAATAACATTATTTAAATTAAGTAACGGCTCCCCCATTCCCATCATAACGACATTAGAGATTGGACGCTTTCCAGCTTTCCCCACAACCCCAACAATTTTAGCAGCACGCCATACTTGACCTATTATTTCAGATACCGTTAAATTACGATTAAAACCTTGTTTTGCAGTAGCGCAAAAATTACAATCTAATACGCAACCAACCTGAGATGAAACACATAATGTCGCACGATCTTTTTCTGGAATATAAACAGTTTCAACTTCTTGTTCGCCCACCGTCATTGACCATTTTATTGTCCCATCAGCACTTCGATGCTCCACAGAAACCGTCGGGGCAACGATTTCGGCTACGTCTGTCAATTTTTCGCGTAAGTTTTTATTTAGATTGTTCATCTGATCAAAATCATCGCATCCATAATGGTAGATCCATTTCATGATCTGCTCTGCACGAAAAGATTTTTCACCAAGCCCCACAAAATATGCACGCATACCATCACGGTTTAGCTCTAATAAATTTATTTTTTTTGAAAGCATGGAAGTCTCAAGAATATCAGTAGGATTCAAACAAGGCATGAAAGTAAAAGAAAATTATAATCGAGTAATAATCATACTTCAAAATAAAAAAATAGCAAGTGAAATTGATTTTTGAATGATAGAAAATAGAGAGATACACACGGAAAAATCATTATAAAAAAATATAAACATCCTATAAAATAATTTGATTTATTACTAGGGGCTGTTGATCTTTTACATTGGCAACAAATCATTGCGCGTGCTAATGCCAACATGATTTAAAAATGAAGCTATACTGTCGTATCGGGTAGCATAGCTATAGCTCTAAAATGCTTTAAGCATTTTGATGAGGGTTAGTAACATTAAGAATACGAACTTTAAAGATGCAGAAACACTCTTACCATATTCGATCAGTTTTTCTATTTCAGCGATCGGCTTTTCGGTGCCTGTCAATATCAACGCCATCTAATTTCAAAGTGCTATGCCGCAGTAAGTTATTATTCAATGGGAACAGTATGTCATCTGTTTTTTAGTCCGATATTTTATTATGGCGTTGACAGCAAGAATTTTAAAAACATATCGATGGGGGTGATTCAAAGAGAAAATCGAGTTGAGGTTCAATTTGATCGTCACTCAATAGAAAATAGCTGATTACACATAACTTTTTTAAAAATAAAAAAAACATGAGAAGGCGTGTGAAGAGTTTTCTTATAAAAAAAACATGCTAAATGGTTACAAAATATTAGGTAATCGTCGTGACTGGGATCCTAGCCTTTTGATAAAAACTATAATAAGTTCTTACAGCTAAATTTTTTCCACACGTATTGACCGTCTTTTGAATATTACCTCGCTTTAATAACACAGATATCATCGGCGCAAGAGAAGACTGTGTGAGATGAAAGTGCTTTAATAAAAGCCCCTCCTCCACCCGAACCTCCTCTTTTATATAATGAGCAATTTCTTGTAAAATCATCTGACGCAACTTTAAATGTTAGTCGAAATTCGACTATTATCAAGGGGGTGACGTATATCACGCTTTAGTATCAGTACATCACCTCTTTGTTTGAGTAAATAAATCACCAGTAAAACAATGAGCAACGCCCCAGCAAGATACATAAGACTATCTGAAAAAGAGTTGGTTGCAACCTGATAATAGCAAACAGCCACAATGTATGCAGTACTCGTCGTCCAAACAGCGATAAATTTCGCCCAGTTCCCACCGACCTCTCGGACAATAGCGCCCATAGCGGCTGCACAAGGTGCGTATAACAAAATAAATAAGAGATAGGCAAAAGCTGCTTCTCCGGTAACAAATGATTTTTGAATATTTTTATAAGTAGCAATTGCAACACCTTGAGATTGAGAATCTTTATTAAGATCACCAAGATCGCCCACCTTAATACCAAGCGGATCTGACATCCGAATGCCCATAAGGTTTTCAGGAATTGTGCTTAATGCTTGATTTAACTTTTCTTTAAATGTCAGTTTAATATTTTGATTCTTAACATCTCCTAAATATAAATTATTTAACGTACCAATCACGGCTTCTTTAGCAAATAATCCCGTAACAATACCAACGGTAGCAGGCCAATTGTGTTGTGTAACCCCCATCGGAGCCAGAATAGGGGTTACAATTCGCGCCGCTCTACTAAGCATTGAATCTTTACTGTTTTGATGACCGAAACTGCCATCAATACCAACTGAATTAACAAAATTTAGCAAAGTCACCATTATAACAATGATTTTTCCTGCACCTAAAAGAAAAACTTTGAGTTTTTGCCACGTTTTTAAAGCGACATTTCGCAGTGTGGGCAACTCATAATCGGGTAGCTCTAAAAACATGTTTTCGCTTTTCCCTGGTAATAAAGTTCGGCTTAATACAACCCCAGTCAATATCGCAACAACAATACCAATAATATAAAGTAAGAAGACAATGTTTTGACCCGTATGAGGGAAAAAAGCACTAGCAAATAAAGCATAAACAGGTAAACGGGCGCCACAAGACATAAATGGTGACATAACCACTGTTAATAACCGTTCTCGTTCTTTTTTAAGCGTTCGAGCGGCCATCACAGCAGGAACCGTACACCCAAAACCTACAATCATTGGCACAAAAGATTTACCTGGCAAGCCAATAAACTGCATTGCTTTGTCAACAACAAAAGCGGCACGGGCTAAATAACCAGAACTTTCTACCATTGCTAAAAATAAATATAAACAACCAATTATAGGAATAAAAGTCAGCACCGTCTGTATACCATTGCCAACACCATACGCTAATACATTGACAAGCCAAGGGGGGGAAGAAATCGCATTAAGAAGGTTTGCAGTACCATCAACAAATATTGCACCACCAAGAATATCAAAAAAATCTTGAAATGCAGTACCAATATTAATTGAAAACATAAACATCAAGTACATCACCAAAAGGAAAAAAGGGATGCCAACAAAACGGTTCATTACAAAAGCATCAATTTTTGTTGTGATAGATTTTCCAAGTTTTCCTTGATAACGGATCGCTGTCTGTGATAAATCATAAATAAAAGTATAACGTGTATCTGCTATTTGAAGATCAATATCATCACCTTCAGTTAAGTTAATGTCCTTTTTTAACAATCTCATTTTTATCTGCTGATTATTATCAAGCAAATCCGTAACGGTTTGAGATCCCTCTAACAACTTAATCGCTAATGCCCTACTTTCACCATTGTGCTGAATTTCATTTAATATAGCCGTTGCTTCATCAAGAAAAGGTGTGAATGCTTCATTATAATCAAGCAATAAAGGATCCTCTGCTAATCCTAGCTTTAAATCTAATAATTGTTCCGAAAATATTTTTACCAACTTTTGATTATTTGCACAAAGGCTAACAACAGGGCAGCCTAGACCTTGTGATAATTTTTTTTTATTGATAATAAGTTGTTTATTAGTCGCTACGTCCATTTTATTGAGCACAACAACCACTGGCAATCCTAACTCCATCAATTGTAACGTAAGATATAAACTTCGCTCTAGGCAACTAGCATCTATTATATTTATGATTAAATCTGGTGTGTTGCCCATAATATAATTAAACGCCACTCGTTCGTCTCGAGAATTACCTGTAGGATCCAAATCTAAACTATATATACCTGGCAAATCAATAAGTTGAAATTCTGTTTGATCCGTATTTTGTAATTTAAAAAATCCTGTTTTTTTCTCGACCGTTACCCCACTCCAATTACCAATTTGCTGATGGGAACCAGTTAATGCATTAAATAATGTTGTTTTTCCTGAATTTGGATTCCCCACAGTTGCAATAGAAAAACTCATAAGGTTAACTCCACATTAATTTGGTTAGTAAGCGATTTTCGCAAAGCAATGCTTGTGTTAGCACAACGCACTGCAACTGGATCTCCCATTGGTGCGAAGTGGAGTAATTCAATTTTTGCCTTTGGCAAAAAACCTAAATTTAATAATTTTTTTCTCATTGCAAGATCCATTTCTCCCATACCAACTATCGTTGCTTTTTCACCAACTTTTAAATTTGTTAGTAGCATAAATATCTCCGGGAAACTTTTTAAGCAAATTAATTCTTAATGCGAATGATTATCATTTGTATTAAGTTAAGTCTAGACTAAATATAGTTTAAAAACAATATTTGAAATGTAAATATTATTTAATCTCAATAATTCTGGTAAAATAATTTAAAATTAAGGAAAAATAATGGAATTTAGCAAACATAATTTAGTTTACTCCACTGAGACTGGGAAAATAGATAAGATTAAGATCCCCAAAAAAGCGCCTAACAGCGATGGGATCATTCGGTTGCATCGGGAAACAAAAGGAAGAAAAGGCAAGGGCGTGGTGTTAATTAAAGGCCTTGATCTTGATCAAAAATCCTTGAAATTACTCGCCAAAGATATCAAAAAACGTACAGGTACAGGTGGCGCAGTCAAAGATTTTACGATTGAAATACAAGGCGATCAGCGTGATCTTATCAAATCTCTTTTAGAGAAAAAAGGCTACAAAGTAAAACTTGCAGGAGGATAGTCAGCAAATATCCATGCGAGTTCAAATTTGAACATCATTGTTTTAATAACAAGCTAAATCACCTTGCCTGTGAGTGAATAATCATTTTGAGCGCAGCTATACTCATATGACGTAAAAGAGCTAAGTCATTCGCGTTGTCGATGACAAGAAGTAAGGCACAACACCAGATCTATCAACGAATATCGTTAACGGTAACGGTAACATTAACGGATCATGTTAATTATTAATTGATGACTCCCTTGGAGGTTGATCCTAGCCAACTACCCCCGCTTCGACAAAAAAATAAGGAGTGCACCAACGTAAATGGAGTAACCATCACCTTAATGTTACGCCGTAATGCGATTGTATAGTTTATCCCAGCTCTTGCATCTTTAACGTCACGGGGCTACAGGCAGGTTATAATTTGCTTGCGGTTACTCATCAAACTCAAATTTTTTTTTAGGCTGATCCTCAATGGTTACTGCCTCGCCCTCCATACGCCTTGTTTCGTTAAACCATTCACCAAGATCAAGCAGCTGACATTTTTTTGAGCAAAATGGGCGATAGATGTTTTTAGGCATCCACTCTACATTAATTTTACAGGTTGGGCAGGCTACGTTCATTATCATTCCCTAATAAAACATTTCAATAAATTTTATATTTTTAGGTAAATGGTTGTTAGGACCTACACACATAAAGCGAACTGAATAACGATTTTTATGACCACTAATCATAGGATACACATTTAGTTTATTATCAATTTTCATGGTTATAAAACTGGCATTTGACACATCTGCTTGATAAAAACCATTCTTTGCTATTTGTGATATTTCTCTCGACTGAGAGCGTTTTAATTTTAAAAAAAGTGTCAAAGCCTCGTCTATACAAATGAATTGGCTATACCAAAGTTGCGTATCTTGATGACATTTGCGCAGGTCATTTTCCAGCCAAAAATGATAATGAGGCAGGTCAAAATTGCAAGTACCACTCGGGATAGAAAAGCGTTGTTTTAACGAACTTATAAAGCGATTTTCTTTAAAATAACGAGATACCTTTGGCATTGCGATGACAGCATCAATTAAAATTGCAATCTCATCGATCAAGGACAATGTAACCTCTTTATCAATGCCTTCAGATTCGAGCCAGAATGTCAATTGTTCTGTCTGTAATCGAAGATCCTTTACTAAATCTTGCCTAATATCAGTACGTGATGTTAGCTCAATTAAATCAAATAATGACTTAAAATACTGCGTAGAATCAGCAGAACTCAATAAATTAATGTATTTTTTAATTTCTAAAAAAACAAATTCAAAGCGCAGGTAATTGCGTGCTTTTTCATTCAATGGGTAGTCAAATAAGATCATTTTCATCCAAGATTGAATAATTAATCATTTTCAAATTATACCTATCATACATATAAATAGAAAGTTTATATTTTGAAGAAATATGCACAGACATGCTAAGTTCCCCTATGATCTAAATTGAATTCTTTTTAGTACGCATGTTAACTCATATCAGACGTTAATTACTTTAATTACTTTGTCCGATTGGCAGCAATTAACTTGGCTACTTTCTTGGTTTAATTTAAAGTGTGTTTTTTGTTCGATAACTTTCTTCTTCTATTTTATAACTCAAGTTTCTAAGTTCAAGTAAAAATATCCGTTGTAAAGCACTGATTTAAAGATAAATGCCTTAATATGACATAAACCTTTTTAACTAGGCAATGTAAAGAAAACAATAAGGCATTTAAATGAATTCTGAAATAAAACAAACACTGTTACCATCAAAAACAACTGAACTATTAATTAATACTATTTTCAGTGTTGATAACGTATTGAGTTCGAATTGAAAGGGACTTAAATTTGCTAACCGACTTAATAAGGCTAAATTTTCCAAGCGATGTGAAAAGAACATAAAATGAAGTAGTCTATCTTTTAATGGTTTTTGTTTGGCTTAAAGTTAAACTATTGGTATATTTTCAAAAGATCCATTGGTGAGCTTTTCCTATATTAAGAAAAATGTCTTATACGAAGCGCTGAATAAATAGGATTTAAATTGGCGAAAACTACAACTCATCACCGCCAAAAAAACTTATCAAGGTGGTTATAAAGCAATTACTGAGGTATATGCAGCAGGCCCCAAATATAAACCACTTTTTGGAAAAAATAAATTAAATTACTTTTCATAACAAATGCGACAATGCTTTCCAAGCAATCCAAAGATGCAGCCAGCGAAAGTCAAGTCAAAATTATTAATGGTAATTATTTTGCTAATTTAGTTGATAAACATAACATTACATTTAAACAGATAATAACCCGATTAGAAAGGAAGCGGTTTAAAGTTTAATTGATTAAAACAAATTTACTTTCGGGCTGTAAGTTTAATAAAGGCAACTTCCATTCACATCAAATTACACCTTCAAGCTAGCTATTTTCTGCATAAACTTAGAGCGCATAGTTAATGTAATTGGTATAACATGGACATATACTCATGCAATTTCAAGAAGACAAGTCAGATCGATAAATTGTTTTAAGATACCAGGCATAAAATCACCTGCTGTGAGAATTAAAATTAAGACTTTAATTCTTAATTAGTTAATTTATATCAAAACAATCAACTTTGTTGATTGGTGTTAGCTTCCAAGACCTGCGGGTGTTAGTGCGAAATACAATCCACGTTACAACAATCAAAAAGGGAGTAATCAGTTAAAAATTGACTTCTTCTCGTAGTATAAATAACAAGATATTGTACTGTAATGGTTAGCCCATATTAAATTCTGCACCGCTGTCCTCCATTTACGACCAAGCTTGATATTATTGATATTATTGTAGCTTGCATAATTTTCTAAACTTGTTGTCTAATTCCATCACTAAACGCGCTAATTGATCAAAAGTCGCGTCACTATTCTCAATGACAAAATCAGCATTTTGCAACCTTGCTTGTCGTGTCATTTGGCTTTGTATTATTGATTTAATACTGTCAACATCCATGCCATCTCGATGACATGCACGGCTTAATTGTAGCTTTTCAGATACATCGACAACAAGTACATGATCACAAAAATCCGTCAGCTTATTTTCAATAAGCAAAGGAGCTTCTAATAAAACATAGTCACTCTTTGAATTTTTTAACTGCGCTAACATCTCTGTGCGAATAAGCGGGTGTAGCAATTTATTAAGCCAGACTTTTTGTTTATTATCTGAAAATATTATTTGTCGTAATCGCGGACGATTTAAACAACCATCAATCAGAACCTCTGCGCCAAAATGATCTGCAATTTTCAACAGCGCAGGATTGCCTTTTTCAACCACCAACCGAGCAACTTTATCTGCGTCAATAATATCAACACCTCTTTTTTCAAATAAGGCTGAAACTGTTGATTTCCCGCAACCTATACCACCTGTTAAACCAATGATTAATGTCATTTACTCACCCTGTCATAAATCATTACTCCTTAAACTAAGTTCGGGATAATAAAACTGTAGCTTGTCATTGATATACCATGTGACGTAAGGATGCAATGCGCCGATATAGCTCAGATGTCCGTTCAAGGCACAACACAAGCTAGTAATTATTCTCTTTTGAAATGTTGTAACGCATCGCAGGTTTCAATCTAAAGCTCTACAGGGCATGGCAACTTGCACCAATTTCACACGACTATAAAATTTCGGGCTAAAAATAATGAGTTAAAAATTAATGTACGTATTTTAAATTTCCTCTCAATGATTTGCTACGTTAATGATCGAAAGTGAAATTTTAAGTCGTGTTGTCTAGTCCCTGACGTTGCATCTTGAGTTAACATTGGTATATTAACTCATTAAATTTACAAAATATGCTCATTCTGACAATAAATAGGAAAATTATGTTTTCAACCGAAATAGAAACGAGTGTTAAAATTGCTTTATATGAAGATCTTAATGGCTCATCAGCACTAAATGGAGACATTACAGCGAACTTGATCTCTGCTAGAAAAAATGCGCTTGCCAATGTAATCACTCGAGAAAACGGTGTTTTTTGTGGAAAAGCATGGGCTCAAGAAGTATTTAAGCAAATTGATGATAAGATTGTGATCACTTGGTTTGTAAAAGATGGCGACAAAATCAACACAAACCAAAAACTATTTTCAGTTGAAGGATCCGCGCGCGCGTTGTTAACTGCTGAACGCACTGCACTTAACTTTATACAAACATTATCGGGTATTGCGAGCGTAACGAAACAATACAGCGAACTAATAAAACATACCAACTGCAAACTCTTAGATACGCGTAAAACAATACCAGGTTTACGTATTGCATCGAAATATGCTGTACTTTGTGGTGGTGGTTTTAATCATCGCATGGGGTTGTTTGATGCCTATTTAATTAAAGAAAATCATATTTTTGCCTGTGGCGGCATTAAACAAGCAGTCAATAAAGCAGTAAAAACACATCCAGATTATGTCATAGAAGTTGAAGTCGAAAGCATTGCAGAGCTTAAATTAGCCATTAATGCGGGTGCGAAACGGATCATGCTTGATAACTTTACCGTACCAATGATGGTCAATGCCGTTAAAATTAATCGAAAATTAAACCACCCAGCAGATCTTGAAGTATCAGGTAATGTTAATAATGAGACACTACCAATTTATGCACAAACAGGCGTTGATTATATTTCAGTTGGTGCGCTAACCAAGCATATTCAAGCCCTTGATCTCTCAATGCGCTTTGTGGAATAATCATGGATCCTTTCACCGAACAACAAAGTTAAAAAGATTCGACTGAGAGAAACGAGTTAAGTATTAAAGTCTTTATTTTTATTCTACCTTTGGTGATTAACGCAGTTGATCACCAAAGGTCAATTTTATGCAGCGTATCTTGGAACAATTTACCGATCTGACCTACCACCATTACGTCACATGAGTACATACCCATATTAATTTAAGATGCTTTCTCAGGCTTTACGAAACTGACATCGCGAAAGTAAGTGATTAAAAGCAATAAAATAGAAGACTATTTATTGGTAATTGCTCTTAGATCTAATAACGAGATGTAATACTTTGTCTGAAAAGACGTCACTATACAGATGAAAAGTACGGTCAGTAAAGCAAAACCCGTTGATCATTACTACCAAGCTTTGAGCAACCAAACCGTGTTGGGCAAGTGATTTTATATATGAATTGATCAAGCTCTATCCCTTTAAAACAGAGTAATAGATCAAAAAGAGATGTCTGTATTAAGATATTGTAATTAACTATCACTTTAATCTCAAAAACCTGTGCAGGTCGCCCGCCCTTTAATAAATCTTAAGGTACGGAACGACAGGTACATAGGTTAAAATCACATGCATCGTTTTTGGATAGCTGTTATTATTTTTTTATTCGCCGCAGGAAAATCAAAAGTAGCGAGTTCATCAATCTTGACCCATTTTAGTGGTTGGTTAATTCGACTTTTCGCAATGCCAATATATTGATTAACCCAAAAAAAATAAAGTGAAAGCGACCTGTCAAGATACTTGTGATCTAAACATTTAAAAAAATGATATTGCGTCGCCTCTAATCCCACCTCTTCCTTAAGCTCACGCAACATTGCATTTTCAGGCGTTTCGTCGTTATCTACTTTACCTCCTGGAAACTCCCATTTATCGCATTGGTGTAAATCACCATTGCGCAAAGAAATTAGTATTTCTTGCTGCTCATTGATAACAATGGCAATACTGATTTTAATTATCACAGAAATCCTTTATAAAGGAAAAATACATTGAAAACTAAACTTGAACTATTTTACCGTGACAATGCTTAAATTTTTTGCCAGATCCGCAAGGACAGGGATTGTTTCGGCCAACTTTTCGCTCAGAGCGCACATAAGTCTCTATCTTCTTTTCATTTTCACCTTCATTTAAGACTTCACCATTACTGACTTCCGCATGTTGTAATTTAATGTTTGCAATAGCTTCTTCTTCTCGTCGTTTATCAACAATCGCATCAACCTCTTCCTTATTTTGTATTTGCACCCGAGATAATACTTGCACCACTTCATTTTTTAAATTTCCAAGCATTTCAAGAAACATCTGAAATGATTCACGTTTATATTCTTGTTTTGGATCTTTTTGAGCGTAACCGCGCAAGTGGATCCCTTGGCGTAAATGATCCATTGTTCCAAGATGCTCTTTCCATAATGAGTCAATCGATTGAAGCATTACTGACTTTTCAAAACCTGCAATGACATCTTCACCTGCCTCCTCTTTTTTATCCTTGTAACTTGCATTGGCTTGCATTAATATCTTTTCGAGTATTTCCTCTTCTTGAAGATTTTCATTTTCTATTAACCATTTTTTTACTGGGACATCAATGCCAAATTCGCCCTTTAAAATGACCTGTAAGCCGTCAAGATCCCATTGCTCTGTTAATGAGTGAAGCGGAACATACTGTCGCATAACTGAGGTAAATACATCTTCCCAAATTTGACTAATCGTCGACGAAATTTCCTCACTATCCATCACGCCATTACGCTGTTGATAAATTATTTTACGTTGTTCATTAGCAACATCATCATAATCAAGAAGCGATTTGCGCATATCAAAGTTGCGACCTTCGACTTTCCTTTGTGCGTTTTCAATCGCACGCGTAACCCAAGGGTGCTCAATTGATTCGCCATTTTCCATGCCTAACTTTTTCATCATATTAGACACTTTTTCAGAAGCAAAGATACGCATTAACGAATCTTCCATAGAAAGGTAAAAACGGCTTTCACCAGCATCACCTTGCCGCCCTGAACGCCCACGAAGCTGATTATCAATTCGGCGCGATTCATGCCGCTCTGTACCGATAATATAAAGTCCGCCGACTTCAAGTACCTCTGCTTGGTCAGCTTTCCACTGTAATGTTTCAACCTCAATCTCTTTTTTTGAAAGAGTGCCTAATTTAGCAAGCCTTGCTTCCAAGTTTCCACCTAAAACTATATCGGTTCCACGGCCCGCCATATTTGTTGCAATAGTAATAGAGCCCAACGCGCCAGCTTGCGCAATGATGTCTGCTTCTTTTTCGTGAAATTTCGCATTCAATACACTGTGTTTTATCTTTTCTTTGTTCATTAAATTTGAAAGTAATTCAGACGTTTCAATCGACACAGTACCCACGAGAACAGGTTGGCGTTGCTTAATTCGCTCTGTTATATCTTTTACAATTGCTTGGTATTTTTCAACTGCGCTCAAGTAGACTAAATCACCACCATCTACTCGGATCATCGGTTTGTTTGTTGGAATAACAATCGTTTCTAAGTTGTAAATGGACTGAAACTCAAATGCTTCTGTGTCTGCTGTACCCGTCATACCCGCGAGTTTTCCATATAAACGGAAAAAATTCTGGAAAGTGATAGATGCCAGCGTTTGATTTTCATTCTGAATTTCTACACCTTCTTTTGCTTCAATAGCCTGATGTAAACCTTCCGACCAACGGCGTCCTGGCATCGTTCTACCTGTATGTTCGTCAACAATGACAACTTCACCCTCGTCTGTCACTATGTATTCAACATCTTTTTCAAATAATGTATGCGCGCGTAATGCCGCGTTGACATGATGCAATAAGCTAATACTTAAGGCTGAGTATAATGACTGTGTTTGATCTAGTATCCCACGTTCATGTAAAATATTTTCTACTTTCTCTTGCCCACGTTCAGTTAATAATACGTGCTTATTTTTTTCATCAATAGTGTAGTCTCCATCGCCAGTATATTCTTCTGTGTCTTCTTTATCTTGCTTCGTAAGTAATGGGATGACAGTATTAAGCTTGGTGTATAGCGTTGATTCACCATCTGTAGGCCCAGAAATAATAAGGGGTGTTCTCGCTTCATCAATTAAGATTGAGTCAACTTCATCTACGATTGCAAAATACAATTCGCGCATGACTCGATCACTACCTTCAAACGCCATATTGTCTCTTAAGTAATCAAAACCAAACTCGTTATTTGTACCGTAAGTAATATCCGCATGGTAAGCTTCGCGTTTTTCATCTGACTCCATACCCGATAGATTAATACCAACTGAAAGCCCTAAAAACTCGAAAAGTTCCGCATTCCATTTGGCATCACGTTCTGCCAAATAGTCATTGACAGTGATAATGTGAACCCCTTTACCAGCCAAGGCGTTAAGGTAAGCAGGCAATGTTGCCGTCAATGTTTTACCTTCACCTGTGCGCATTTCTGCAATTTTATTTTCATTTAAGATCATCCCGCCAATCATTTGAACGTCAAAATGACGCATAGAAAAGACACGAATTGAAGCGGCTCTAACTACCGCAAATGCTTCAACAAGCAAGCTATCAACAGTAGCCCCATCTTCTATACGTTTCTTAAATTCTATTGTTTTAGCTTTTAATGCTTCATCACTCAGCGCGTTCATTTCTGGCTCTAAGTTATTTATTTCAGCAACTACTTGTTGCAACTTTTTTAAGTAACGGGCATTTCGGCTACCGAAAAGCTTAGTCATTATTTGTGTGATCATTGCACTCTCAAAATATTTAATTGTTAATTGTAAATTGTTAATTGTTAATTTTATATGAAACCAAGCTCTATTTAAATCGCTTTGCGATTTAAATAGACATCAGGGTTAACCTGTATACCATTTTTAAGTACTTCGTAATGTACATGCGGACCAGTAGAGCGACCTGTACTGCCCATCTGTGCAATGATCTGCCCTTTGCTAACCACATCACCGACAGAGACATCAATAGTTCGCGCATGGCCATAACGTGTCATATTTCCGCCTCCATCAGTTATCTCAACCATATTTCCAAAACCACCACGCTTTCCAGCCCAAACAACGACACCTGCACTTGTCGCATGAATGTCAGTACCTATTGGCCCTGCTAAATCAACACCTTTATGCATTCTGGGCATACCAGTAAAAGGACTTTTTCTTATTCCAAAAGGTGATGTCAATCGAGTGTTTTTTCGTTGAACAGGCCAACCAGAAATAAATAACTGTTGCTCTATATGTCGATTATTGAAAATAAGATAAAGACGTTTAAATTGGCTAGTTTTATTTGTTACATAATAATCAAAATTGTCCATTTTCTGTCTAAATAATAAATAAGGATCTTCAATATTTAATGAAAAATTTAGGTTTTTTTTTTATTAAAGTTATCCTCTTGCGAAGTTAAAAAATTGAACTCTGCTGATGGAAATTTTGATTGCTTAATAATATCGACACTCAGTGTATTCAACCGCTCAACTTTAGCTTGCAATACACCTAATTTTTTCGCTAATAAAATTAATTTTTGATCCGATTGAATTTCAATTTTTTTTAGATATTTATCTTTACTAACGTCGCTATTATAAATTGCTTTCATTTTAAAATCTGCAATTTGCTTTGCATAATAGCCTTGCATAAGAAACACTACGGTGACAATCAACACAATAAACAAAACAAAGATCATAAATAATTTATTTTTTTCGATAGAAATTGTATGATCTGTTTCATCTGTTGAATAAATGCCAGTTGTACTCATAAGTCGTCCTCAATTTAAAATTTCTGTCAGGAATAAAATGTTAAAAACCCGTCAACCTCAGTCTATATCACGAATAATGAAAAATAACAACCTGCAACAAAAAAGCATGCGGATCTCTCAACTAAATAGTTTACTACAAAGCATCTTAAAACAACATAACATCATTGATTGTCGCATTGGAAATGTGAAGAATGGACGTTTAATACTTGAAGTTCCTGCAGCCATGTGGAAAATGCGAATACAATTTATGCAAAATGAAATATTGAGGATCCTCAGATCAAAAGAGCCAAGTATCATACAAATGAAAATAATTGTGAACCCGCGCCTAGCAACTAATACACAAAAAATTAAACAAATAAATATAAAGTCAATTAAAAAAACTTATTTAATGCCAAAAGACATTGCTAAAGCCTTCTTATTGCTTGCTGAAAATGCCGATCCTACATTAAAGAAAGCATTAAGGTCATTAGCACAATATGCACAGAAATAAAATAATTGAGCTTGTCATTCGCGATAAATTATTCTTGTTTTTATTTTCTTGTTTTGCATCACACCTTTAAATCTGTTTATAAAAATGTGATATAAAAACGCAACATAAACAAGAAAATTTTGCTTATGTACTCGACATAAAATTGCCCTCTCAATGATTAACTACGTTAATCACCTGAGTTCGAATTACAATAGTGTAGAACTTTCTATTTCCAAAAAATTGCTTTTAGATCAAGGCATTACAAACATATAAATAAACAAGAAGAGCCTTTCATGGCATTTGTTAAGCTACAAAACACATCAAGCTACTCAAAAGACCTTCCATGGACCTAGTTTACTTGAAATCCCCTGAAACTTCATTTTTTCTGATGCAAACAATAAATTTTCATATATCATTTTGTACTTAGAATCTTATACTTGCAAACAAAAAGCGCATGCTGATATTCAAAATGGAGACTATTGAGTTATTAGGGCGTTTGTTTCACTAGTACCTATCGCAGATTGAATAACAAGAGGTCGTACAAAATACTATCAAGGAGCCACTTTTCAAGGTAACAAGGAAAACTTCTGGCGAATTAACAACGTTATTCGGAGGAGTAAAAATAAACAAGTTCAAATGAAAAAAAGTGTATTTCCAAGCGATAAAGAGCTCAATGTAGCAAATCTGAAATTTTCACATGCCATTGCTCAACGAGTTGCCATTTAAGCGCCCAAAATTCTTTTGTGACACAGTTAGATCCATCTATATAACGATGGTAACAACTATTGCTAAAGGGCAAACTTTACAATTAGTTCAAGATGTAGCCGCAGAGTTTGATAATTATTATTTACAAAAGCGTTATTTAACGCCAGAAAAAAATTAAGGGATCATAGTTTTATAATTTGAAGGCAAAGGGGTTGTAGTTCGACCAAACTCGTTACAAGAGTGTACGACCAAAGCTGCAAAAAGAAGTAAAACTTAACAACCGTCTGAGCCAAGGTGAGAAAAAAGATCGAAATCAGTTGGCACAAGTCACAACGGTTTATTGCCCGCTGTCTGATATCAGGAGACAACACGCTATCGTGAGTAATGATAAAACTAGCGTGAATATGATTCATTATATAAAACGCAACAAGCGCGTTTTGGCGAGTTTTGACAATATCGCTGAGTTTGTTATTTAAGATGGATTTATACCCATGTGACGTAAAAGTGCAAATTCAGCAAGGGAAATAGTACCAAGGTGCTAGGCAAAATTTCCCTCTGAGATGATTAAC
>JAGLDN010000015.1 GCA_023145575.1 Psychromonas sp. | reverse complement strand
TTTAATTTACCAGAAAGTAAAGAATTTAATTTACCAGAAACACCACCATTAGAAACACCACCATTGATTTCAGCAGAAACTATGCCATTGAATGCAGCAGCAACTTTGCCATTGAATGCCGCCGCTAAAAAATTTAATTCACCAGAAAGTAAACAATTTAATTCACCAGAAGCACCAGCATTGACTTCAGCAGCAACTATGCCATTGAATGCAGCAGCTAAACAATTTGATTCACCATTTACTGAACCATTGCACACAACGACAAAACAATCAGAACAAAAGAAAAACATAGACGTAGTATCCGAGGCTTTAAAAACCGCTTTAAATACACACAGACAAATACCGGATGAACAATTACAAAAATTAGTAAAAGAGTCATTCAAAGAACAGAATATACCACAAACGAATATTTCTGAAAACCTCTCAAAATTTGAATCGCGGTTCAGTACAAAACAAGCTCTAATTAAAAATAAAGAGTTCACAATGTTTATGAAAGGGCTAGGAGTGCAGGATTTGATTTATAAAAAATTTGCTACTATGGGAACCTATTTTGAGCTAGGCCAATCTATGCGGTTAATGTTTTTGGGATTATCGAAAATGATAAAAACTCGAGTTGCTTTTAAAAAAGAGCATAAAATATCTCGAACAATTTTCAAACATAAAGAAAATAATCCTTTAAAATTTTCTATATCAATGGATGATATTTACCAAAATTTATATGCACATAAAATTAGCAGTTTTTTACCTGCAAAACAAGCGATTAAAGAAGCTTTTATGGATACGTTACATCATGAGGAAGCTTTAAAAGCAGGTATGCTAAGTGCTATTCAAAGTGTAATAATGCAGTTAGACCCCAAGATAATTAATTCGAAAAATAAAGAAGGAAATTTTTGGAGTAATTTGATACCTGGGAATAAAAAAGCAGAAAATTGGAACGCATATAAGGCATTGCATCGAAATTTAAAAGAGGAGGTGAAATTACACGGAAACATTACTCTGAACGAAGCATTCATAAAAACTTATAATGAAAAAATTAAATCTTTAAAATAATTGGATTAATGACTTAACTGGAGTACAAATGATTTTTTCAAAATCTATTCAAAATAGCTTGTTCTTACTAGTTGTACCTTTAATGCTATTCTCTTGCACCTCGAAAAACATTTTTTCAAGTGCTGCAAATGCAATTGTTGCGCCCTCTACTGATCTACTTTTTGATGTAGCCGCAGATGTGAATCCAGATATTACTGGCCGAGCATCCCCTGTTGTGGTAACTATTTTGCAGTTGGCTTCTCGTGCTGAA
This sequence comes from Psychromonas sp., assembly GCA_023145575.1. GTDB lineage: Bacteria > Pseudomonadota > Gammaproteobacteria > Enterobacterales > Psychromonadaceae > Psychromonas. Next base: position 8,425 of record JAGLDN010000015.1, on the reverse strand, counting down.
TTTGATAATCTAGGATTTTTTGAACTTTATGATAATCCAAAAGGTAGTTTAGGACCAGATTTTCTTGAAAAAAAACAGGTAGAGATGTATCCAGGTTTAAAAGTAAAACAAAATATAAAGCTCAATAATGGCACCAAATTTATTGCAGTTATTGTTGCATTCCAAGATATCAACAAATCAAACTGGAGAGGCGTGATAGAAGCGTACCCAACTGGTTATAGTGATATCAACGTAAATATCGAAAAATTATCAGTTTATCTTTCAAATTAATGACAAAATAAAGGGAAATAATAATGAGTGAAAAAAATGCCGTTGTTTGGTCTGAAGGTATGTTTTTGAAACCTCAGCATTTCCAACAACAAGAGCGTTTCTTCCAAAATGAAATCGCGACTATTAAAAAAATGACTAACGTTTTTCAGTGGGGTATTTATAATTTAGATATTGACTCTAGTATGCTAAAGTTGGGTCAGGTATCAGTGAAGTCAGCAGAAGGTGTTTTTCAAGATAACACATTGTTTCAATTACCTAGTCTGGCATGTACACCCTCTGTAATTACTGTTAATGGAGATGTGACGAATGAGTTGGTTTATTTGTGTATTCCTGTGAGTAAAATGTCAGGGATAGGAATTGCAGATAAAAATGACGCATTGATTACTCGTCATTATTTTTATGATCAAAATGCGCTTGATTTGACAGTAGGTAAAGATTCTGAAGTGATTTTGCAAGTGGCACAAATCAATACTTATCTTAAATTAGAAAATGAAGATCGTTCCGGTTACCTATCCTTTGCGCTCGCTAGAATTATTAATGTAAGCGAAGAAAATGGTATTCTATTAGATGCGAAATATATTCCACCGTGTTTATCGGTGAATAACATAGAAAACCTGAAAAGGTATATTTCTGAAATCTATGCTATGATTAATCAACGTGCAGAAGTGATTGCTAATCGGTTAACACAGGGGAAGGGTGCATCAACGTCAATAGTAGATTTTTTAATGTTACAATTACTGAACAAATACCAACCTATATTTGATAATTTTCAAACCGCAGATGGATTACATCCAGAAGAGCTATTTCGTGTTTTAACTAGCTTTGCAGGAGAGCTCTGCACTTTCACAAGACCAGAAAAAAGAAGCCCAGGTTTCTTACAGTATAATCACGAAAAGTTATCAGAAATTTTTACACATTGTATGTTTGTTATTAATCATGGATTAAGCAGTGTACTTGAGCAGACAGCTGTGCAATTACCGTTAAAAGAATCACAATATGGTATAAATGTAGCGCAGTTAATGGATAAAAAATTGTTAGAAAAATCTGACTTTATCTTGGCGCTAAAAGCGTCTATGCCCGCTGAAGATATTTGTAGGCGTTTACCTGATCAAATTAAGATTGGATCTGTAGAAACTATCCGCGAATTGGTGAATAATCAATTAACTGGTGTGGCTGTGGTTAATTTACCTGTTGCACCACGTCAGGTGCCATATCATACTGGTTATCAGTATTTTCAATTGATTAAAGATAGTGTACATTGGGATAGACTTAAAAATAGCGGTGGAATTGCGCTGCATTTGTCTGGGAATTATCCTTCGTTAAAAATGGAGTTATGGGCAATAAATAAAGAATAAACTCTTCAAGGATAAGTTACTGTGACCGATAGTACGATAGTTAAACCCCGGCCAGGGCGTCGCTCTAAACAAAATACTGAAGGCCCAGAAGACAATTCAGAAAGTAATCTGGCAGAGAGTAAACCACCTAAGAAAAGGGGGGGCGAAGATGATATAACATTAATTTTTGAACCTTCAAGAAGGATGAATGATCCTGTTGAGCCCCTTTTAAAACTTTCAGACAATCCGTTGGTTGATTGTGCTGGTGAATTACTTACTCTGTGTTGTCAATTAATGATCGTCGAAAGTCATACTGATACTCATAGTTTACGCGAGGAGTGTGTTAAGTTAATCAGAAATTATGAAGATCAATTGAAGCAGCAAAAAGTGAACAGCACAATGATAAAATCGGCAGGCTATTGCCTGTGTTGTTTTCTGGATGAAGGGATATTAAATACTGAATGGGGAGGAGCGAGTGATTGGTCTTCTGATAGTTTATTGTCCATCTTTCATAATCAAACTTTTGGTGGTGAGCAGTTTTACACCTTGCTAGATAAATCAATTCAATATTCATCGAGCCAATTTGAATTAGTTGAATTAATGTATTTGTGTTTAACGCTAGGGTTTCAAGGGAAAATGCGCTTAGAAGATAATGGCGCTCGAAAATTAGAGGATTATCGTCAAAATGCTTATATAGCGATTAAAGAGCAAAAGGACACAGTGTCCCGTGCGCTATCGCCAAGTTGGAAGGATAGGCTAGGACAGGGGAGTGAGTTACAAAAAAATGTTTCATTATGGATTTTGAACCTCTCTTTCTCTGTATTGTTATTAGTTATTTATCTGGCATTTAACTACAATACAAATAAGTTTGTGGATCCTGTTGGTGCCAAATTGGAGACATTAGTTGCATGGCAAAAACAAAGTAAAGCCGAGGAAAATAAGTCAAAACAAGAGCTTTTAATTTTGCAACAAAACTTACAAACTGAGATAAAAAAAGGTTTACTTACAGTTAAGATGCAGCTGAATAGCCTCCGTATTACTATTGGCACGAGTAATTTATTTACTCCAGGATCAGCTAAACCAAATGCAGAATTTGAAGCGGTGCTGTTTAAAATAGCCAGATTATTAGAGAATTCTACGGGCAATATTATAATTACAGCTCATAGTGACAATACAAAAATATCTACAGCTAAATACCCGTCTAGTTGGTATTTATCTTTAGCTAGAGCGACAACAGTTGCTAATATTTTAGCTACTGGTGGTAACCTAAATGGTCGTTTATGGCCAGAGGCTCGTGGTGATTCAGAGCCTTTATATCCTAATGATACTAAAGCACATCGCGAGAAAAATCGTAGAGTTGAAATTGATTTGTTAGTTAATTAAATGCAGAAAATCTTGTGGGAACTATATTTTGATAAAAACCTTCTTTAAAGCCCTAATATCCGCATTGGGACTTTCTACTTTATTTGTTCTTTGCATGCTATTACTTGTTTGGTTTGGTGGTCCGTATATCGCTGTTGGAGGTAACAAGATATTAACCTCTGTTCTTGCACGTTTAGCTGTTATGCTATTTATCATAATCATTTGGCTTATTCTGGTTTTGGTGTTGGCCTTTACCAAGAAAAAGAGTGATGGTAATGACAAGGTAGTTGCTGGCATGGTTGATGCCGATAAGAAAGCTGAAAAAAAATCAGATGAATCTGTGCGAAAAGAAATGAATACGCTTCAAAGACGGATGATTCAAGCACATCAAATTTTAAAAGAGTCAAGATTTAATGAAACCCAAAATATTTACGAATTACCATGGTATATCTTCGTTGGTCCGCCAGGTACGGGTAAAACCACTGCTATTCAGAATTCTGGATTAGAATACCCATTAAAAGAAAAAATGGGTGTGAGTATGGTCAAAGGCGTGGGTGGAACGCGAAATTGTGACTGGTGGTTTACCGATAAAGCGATATTGATCGATACGGCAGGGCGGTACGTTACACAAGATAGTCATGTTGATCGTGATGGTCGTTCTTGGTTAGGCTTTTTAAATTTGTTAAAAAGATGGCGCCCATTGCGTCCGATCAACGGCGTCATTATTAGCATGGGCATATCTGATTTATTAACAGATACTGAGTCAGAGGTGGGCTTGCATGGTCGAGCTATAAAAAATCGTTTACAAGAATTACAAAACCAATTAGGAATGATCTTTCCTGTTTATGTTTTGTTATCAAAATGTGATTTAATTGTTGGATTTAAAGAGTTTTTTGATGAGTTGGACAAAGATGAATGCGAACAAGTTTGGGGGATAACATTCTCGCTCACTCATAAATATGAGACTGTCGTCGACGGTTTTAATGAAGAATTTCATAATTTAATTAATAATGTCAATGCTCGAGTAAACCGTCGCTTATTATCTGAAAGAAATCAAGAAAAAAAACGGGTTATTTATGAATTTCCTAAACAATTACGAATGTTGCAAAGGAAAATTGATGGATTTTTAAAACAAATATTTTCATCCAACGCCTACGAAACTGAGCCAATGCTGCGAGGGGTGTATTTAACAAGTGCTATCCAAAAAGGTCAAGCAATAGATCAATTATCTCCGAGTTTGTTAACCAGTGCTCGCTTTCAACTGGTTTATAATGGTCAAAGGTCTGGTCACAGTTACTTTATTCAAAAAGTACTAGAAGATGTTGTTTTTCCAGAAAAAAACTTAGCAACAACTAATAGGTATTATGACAAACAATACTCAATATTACGAAATACTAGCTTAATTGGGCTATTATTGCTCTTATTTTTATGTAGCACTGCTTGGTGGAATAGTTTCAATTGGAATAAGAAATTAACTGCGAAAACCGAACTTGCGATAGCCTCGTATCAACAAGTCACAAAAGATTCTTCAACGCTTTCGAATAACTTGATTCAATTAAACAATGCGTTAACTATTTTAAGAGATATGCCAATTGGGTATAATAATGACCCTTCACAAAACAAAATTTTTCGGTGGGGATTATATCAATCTAATGATTTAAAATCCGCTTCTGTTGATGCTTACAAAAATGCATTGCACGGTTATTTACAACCTTATTTAACTTCTATTTTACTCAATGGAATGGTAACCAATAGTAATAATCTTGGTTACTTATACCTCACGTTAAGAACTTATTTGATGCTGTATCAACCAAAACATTTTATCCGCGCAGACGTTCTTGCTTGGTTTCGTGTCTATTTTGAAAGAAATCTTATTGGTGAGGTTAATGATGTGGTACGTAAAGAACTCATTGGTCATCTTAACGCGTTATTAGACATGGGGTTACGTAATTCCCCAATAAATGATACTCAGGTTCTACGCTTTCAAACTAAATTATCACTTTTATCAATGAGTGAACGTGCTTATCAACGGTTAAAATTTACTTTTATTCCTAGTAATATACCTGACTTTTTAATTACCGATTCTGTTAATTTAAAAACACTTCAGGCATTTAAATTTTTGAATAAAAGTGCACAGAATGTTTCTATTCCTGGTTTATACACTTATGATGGATTTTATAAGATTTTCCTTAAACATGAAAAAGAAATAGTTGATGATGTAATAAAAGATGGCTGGGTATATGGTGATCAAATCAAGCGGTTTGATGCGGTTACTAAAAAGCGTATTCTCAAGAATTTTGAGTCTAAATATTTTAAAGATTATATTTTTTATTGGAATAACTTTATTGACAATATTACGTTAGTTGATTTTGGCACCAATAAGCAGGTCAGTTTGAATTTAGATTTGCTAACCAGTTCTAACTCACCAATGAAGCATATCATTGAAGCTGTGCAGAAAAATGTAAACATTACTAAATTACCACCGGAATCGGGAAAGGGTAAATTTAAAAAATTACTTGATGCTAAAACGAAATTGGCCTCTAAAGAGAAACAACTCAATGATTTACTCCCTGCGAAAGTAGTTGCTATTTTAAAATCTTCACCTGGCAAACAAGTTAATCATTATTTTAATGATATTATTAAATTCGATAATAAAACAATAGCGCCTGCGAATGGAACACTGGTCAATTTAAATAAACAAATTAAAGAACATATTTCGGTTGAGTCTGGTGGTTTTGACGACATACCACAAACCGCAGCGGAAAAAGCCGCTAAGGATAAATTACCTCCGATAAAGTATTTAGAGGTGGCGAATAACTTAGGTCGTCAGATCGTTGATATGCCAGAGCCATTGTATAGCTGGTATAGAAGTATCATAGACTGGTTGATATACCAAGATGCGCATACTAATGCACTTGCTAAAGTGAAATTTAGAACTGAGCTTAATAATAAGTGGAAAAATCAAATTGCATATGTTTGTAATAGTACTATTGCTGGTAGGTATCCATTGGCTAGGAGTAATACAGACATCACTTTAGCAAATTTCTCGAGCTTCTTCGCATATGGTGGTATTTTAGATGCATTTTTTAATACAAACCTAGCTAATTATGTTGATACCACTAAATCTACATGGACATCTAAGAATGGTCTTATAATTGATCCAGCAGTATTATCCATGATCCAACAGGCAGGTAAAATTAGAGAAGCTTATTTTCAGCCAGGAATCAAAGGACCCCATGTTCCATTTGTGTTGAGACCAGTTTTTTTAGATAAGGATATAAACTTTTATAAATTTACCCTCAATGGACAGTCATTTAGCTATCGGCACGATCCAATTCGAAATATAAACTTTCTTTGGCCAGGGAGAAAATTACCCAATTCAACAATCATTAGTTTTACACCAGTAGATGGTCGTCGTGTAATCAAAAAACAATATTATGGCGATTGGGCATTTTTCCACTTTTTAGATGATGTCCAAAAAACCAGCCCAAGTGTATCCACTAATGGCTTACTCGAAATTGAAGAAAAAGGAGCAAAAGCGAAAATGTTTCTTGTACCTGGTTCTAAAATCAATCCGTTTTGGAATCAATCTTTAAGGAGATTTACATGCCCAGCGAATTTATAAAAAATACCATTGGGTATTATGGAAAAATTCCAAGTAAGGGGGATTTTATTTATAACGACTTTAATTTAGATTTTATTTATCATTGGAATGAATGGATGGAGTCTATTATTACAGTGAGCAAAGAGCAACTTGAAGGTAACTGGTTGGATTGTTATTTAACGAGTCCTATTTGGCACTTTTCGTTATCAGAGGGTGTCTGTTGTGAGAATGCTATATTTGGCTCTATCATTCCGAGTATTGATAAAAAAAGTCGCTATTTCCCATTTTCTATTGTAAAATCACATCATGCGACAGCGGTGCAGGCATGGTCAAAAAACAGCTGGGATTTAGAATTTGAAAAAATTATTTTAGAAGTTCTCGAGGATGATTTTGATTTATTAAAATGGGATAATAAATTACAGTTTTTACCTAAATGGTTCGACCCAATAGTTTCTTATTATAATGAGGTGAAAGAAAATAACACTCACAATACTATGCTAATTATGGGCCTGGAAACTGACAACATAGAAACATTATTAGATCAACAATATAAATTACGTTTTCAAAGTTATAGCTTGTGGTGGACAAGAGGATCTGATCTCGTTGCCCCGAGTTTAATTATTACTGAAGGTTTACCACCAGTTAATCTATTTTCATCAATGCTAGATGGACATTGGAAAGATCGTAACTGGAATATTAGTGAAAATATATAAAGAGGCTCTATGTTTCAGTCAAGCTATGCTCAGACTCATCGAGGCATAAAAAAGAAGATAAATGAAGATGCTTTTTTAAAAATGCCAGATTATGGAGTCTGGGCAGTCGCAGATGGTATGGGCGGGCATCCTGCAGGTGATCTCGCCAGTCAATTAATTTTAGATGATTTAGAAAAAGTAGTTATCGCGACCAGTAGTAGTAACTTAAATTGTCAAATCTTAATGGATTCCCTACAAAATTCGAATTATAAATTATTAAAGTATGCTAAAAAACGGTATCCTGGAATGTCTGTGGGTAGTACTGTTGTTATCTTGTTTATAAAAGATGAAACGTCTCATCTACTTTGGGTAGGAGATAGTCGTGGTTATTTATTTCGCAAAAAACGACTTCATCAGCTGACGAAAGATCATACCGAAATTAATGACATGCTTGATTTTGGTATGTTAGATCCATCGGAGGTTGACAATTACCCTTTATCAAATGTTATTACTCGTGCTGTGGGGGCGGGGCAAAAATTAGAAATCGAGATAGTGAGGGATCACCTAGAAGAAAATGATATCTTGTTGTTATGCAGTGATGGGTTAACTAAGGAAATGACAAATTCAGACATTGAGCAGATCCTACAATCAGTTTCTATCGTTGATTCTGGGATGGCATTAGTGCACTCATCATTAGTCAGAGAAGCACATGATGATGTTACGTGTATTCTCGTTAGGTACCAAAGTGAAAACAGCCTTTTGATTGAATCAAATATCGATACGCCCATTTCATTTTTGCTCTAATCTTAAAATACAAAATTCAACAAGCATAAATCAAATATTGCTTATAATATATCCGTTATCATTCAAAGTACAAAATGTAGCAAGGTTTTAGTTATTCATCTCCTAGGTAGGAAGCTTCCGAACTCACTGGTTCAATCGATATCTTTTAACTTTGAAATTGTTTGCTTCCCGTAGGAACGTCAGATCGAAAACTAATAAAGCTTAATAGTGTCTTTTCCATTTATACCCATGTAACGTAAAAGTGCAAATACAGCAAGGGAAATAGTACCAAGGTGTTAGGCATAAAATTGCCCTCTCGATGATTACCTGCGTTAATTACCAAAGGTCGAATTAAAATAAAGACTTTAATTCTTAACTAG
>JAGLDN010000149.1 GCA_023145575.1 Psychromonas sp. | reverse complement strand
GATCAGCACTTGTTGCAAATGGGTTGTCAATAAAGCGATCGGCAGTTAACTCTGGCTGATTGAGATAGCCTCGCGCAAGTCCTGCGCCTCCTATATAAAGCTCACCAGGGGCGCCGATAGGTGCAAGTTCAAGTGTATCTGACAAAACATAAAACTGAGTGTTAATAATTGGCCGACCAATAGGTATTAATTTATTACTTTCATCAATAATATCAAAAAAACTTACCTCAATAGTTGCCTCAGTAGGTCCATATAGATTAGTCAATAATGCAGCGCCTTGGTTTGTTATTTTGAACTGCTGTACATGACTCGCCGTTAACGCTTCACCTGTACAAAATATCTGTCTTACTGTGCTAGGAAGTGTCAGTTTACACTGATGCAAATATTGACAAAAGACACTCAACATAGATGGAACAAAGTGCACAGTCGTTACGCCAGAATCATTGATTAATGTGTTTAGATTTTCTGGATCATTATGTATATCAGGGGGCGCTATAATAAGTGTGGCACCAGTGAAAATCGCCCATAATAATTCCGGTACGGAGACATCAAAAATATAGGGCGTTTTTAGAAGAGTGCGGCTAGAGCTTGATAATGGGTATTTTTGTTGTGACCAATAGATTCTATTTATTACAGCAGAATGTGTCACCATAACGCCTTTAGGTTGACCTGTTGTGCCCGAGGTATAAATTACATAAGACAAGTCGTTTGAAGTGTTTACTAGTGGTAAATTGTGCTTATCATAGGGAGTGAGTTTTTTAACAAAATCTGTCGCTAATAATACCGGTTTGCTTTGTTGCTGATTACAACATGCATTTAAAATACTAACATATCGATTTTGAGTGAGAATAAGTGATGTTTTGGTATCGTCTAAAATGTACTGCGTTCGAGTTATTGGATATTTCGGTGATATCGGCACATAAGCCCCGCCTGATTTAAGCACGCCAAGAATACTAATTACCATCTCTAAACTTCTATCTAGATATAATACAATGAGTGTATCAGGCTCAATACCTTTCGAATCGTTATCTTGATAGTGCGCTCGAATAGCATATGCTAATTGATTTGCGCGTTCATTGAGTTGTTTATAGGTTAACTGCTCTTCCTCAAAGACCAAGGCAATGTTATCAGGTGTTTTCGCTACCTGCGCTTCGAATAATTGCTGCAGGGTTTTATCTTCAGGGTAGGGTGCATCTGTGTTGTTCCAAGTGTGTAACAGTGTATGACGATCGGACTCATTCAATAATGCGATATCCCCTATACATTGCTGTTGATTTGCAACAACAGCTTTAATCACTCGTTGATACAACCCAGAGATCCGTTTAATAGTTTCTTCGTCAAACAAACTGACCGCATAAACAAAATTACCTGTGATAGTTGCTTGTCTGCTATCTAAATACAAGGTTAAATCAAACTGTGCAGGTGTATAAAAATTTGTTGAATATCCACTATAAATAGTTTCAAAAGGAAGACTTGTTTTTTTCATGGTACTGTCAGTAAGGCTTTTTAGTCTCAGCATTACTTGAAAAATTGGATGACGTGAAGGATCGCGCTCAACCGCGAGTAAATCCAATAAGTGCGCAAATGGCAGCGCTTGATGAGCCTTTGCTTGTCTTACAATTTGGTGCACTTGTTTAATAAAGGCATCAATTGTTGTTCCTGATTGAACATTGGATCTAAGCACCAAGGTGTTAACAAACAAACCGATTAATGATTGCGTTTGTTCATGATCTCGTTTATCGCCAGGCGTACCTAACACTATATCATTTTGCCCACTTATTGCCGATAAGGTGATATAAAAACTACTCAGTAACACGGTATACATTGTTGTTTCTTTTGCTTTAGCCAGTGCGCGAAGCTGTTCAGATAAACGGGGATCTAGCTGAAAATCGATACTTCTCCCTTGATGATTACTTTTTTTAGGACGAGGGTAATCGGCAGGTAATCGAAATTGCTCAACGCCCGATAATTGTTGCTGCCAAAAGGTCTGTAAATTTGTCAGAACATCGCCTTGAAGATATCTCCGCTGCCAGATCGTATAATCTGCATAACTAATATCCAGATCAGGAAGGGCATGAGGTGCTCCTTGGCACAAGGCTTGATAAGCTTGTGAAAACTCTTTCCTAAATATTTGATTAGAGCCACCATCAAACGCGATATGATGAAATAATAACAATAAATATCTATGTGAAGGCGTCTCATAGCAATGTAAACGAATACTAGGCTCATGAGTTAAATCAAACGGGCGTGATATTTCTTTTTTAACCTTAGGTAATAACTCACTTTGCTCATCTAATACATGCATGTCCATCGCAACATCGGTCGCAAGAGCGCGCTGATAAATGTTATTTTTTTCATCTGTACGATAAACATTTTTAAGCACGGGGTGGCGATTTATGATGACATTAAACGCTG
>JAGLDN010000148.1 GCA_023145575.1 Psychromonas sp. | reverse complement strand
GCCCGTTTTATAAAGCCGTGTATAGCCTTTTGCTTTATCATTGTTCGTTGCAAACGGGTTATTAATAAAGCGAACGCTGGTTAACTCCGCTTGATTGAGATAGCCACGCGCAAGTCCTGCGCCTCCTATATAAAGCTCACCAGGGGCGCCTATCGGGACCAGTCGTCTTCGTTCATTTAGTACCAAAGTTTGTACATCTTTTAAGGGTTTACCAATAATAGATCCCTTTAAAGTAGACTTTGGGCTTAATGATTTATAAGTGACATGTACTGTCGTTTCAGTAATACCATACATATTTATCAGACGGGGAGAATTTTCAGCATAAATATCCCACCAAGGTTTAAGTCGAGATAGGCTAAGTTTATCACCGCCAAAAATAACATAACGCAAATAAGAAAACTCAAAATCAGCGCGTAGAGACGTATCGATAAACAGGTAAAAAGCGGCAGGTGTTTGGTTTAAAATACTTACCTTCTCGTTTATACACAATTGTACAAACTTATGAATATCACGTGTTACATTTTTTGCTGGTATAATTATTCGCCCGCCATAGAGTAAAGATCCCCATAACTCCCAGACACTAAAATCAAAAGTATAGTCATGAAATAGTACCCATGTATCGTTACTATTAAAGTCAAAATGTTCATCACTTGATGCGAACAAACGCAATACATTTGTATGTAATTGCAATACTCCTTTTGGCTGACCTGTCGTCCCTGATGTATAGATAACGTAAGCTAAATCTTTTGCTGTGCTGATCGGGGCTAAATTAACGGTCTTGAGATCTTCACTAAGATCGTCTGTAACGAGTAACGTCGGCTTAATCTCCAATTCAGTAATGCAATTATTTAATTGTTTCATATAATGCTGCTGAGTTAGTATAAGTGATGTTTTCGTATCGTTTAAAATATACTGCGTTCGAGTTGATGGATAGTCTGGTGATATCGGCACATAAGCACCGCCTGCTTTAAGCACGCCAAGAATACTTATCACCATCTCTAAACTTCTGTCGAGATATAAGGCAATGAGCGTATCGGGCTTAATCCCTTGAGACTCACCACCTTGATAGTGCGCTCGAATAGCATATGCTAATTGATTTGCGCGTTCATTGAGTTGTTTATAGGTTAACTGCTCTTCCTCAAAGACCAAGGCAATGTTATCAGGTGTTTTCGCTACCTGCGCTTCGAATAATTGCTGCAGGGTTTTATCTTCAGGGTAGGGTGCATCTGTGTTGTTCCAAGTGTGTAACAGTGTATGACTATCGGACTCATTCAATAATGCTATATCCCCTATACATTGCTGTTGATTTGCAACAACAGCTTTAAGCACTCGCTGATATAGCCCAGAGATCCGTTTAATAGTTTCTTCATCAAACAAACTGACCGCATAAACAAAATTACCTGTGATAGTTGCTTGTCTGCTATCTAAAAACAACGTTAAATCAAACTGCGCAGGTGTATAAAAATTTGTTGAATATTCACTATAAATAGTTTCAAAAGGAAGACTTATATTTTTCATGGTACTGTCATTAAAGCTTTTTAAACTCAGCATTACTTGAAAAATTGGATGACGTGAGGGATCGCGCTCAACCGATAGTAAATCCAATAACTGCGCAAATGGCAGCGCTTGATGAGCCTTTGCTTGTCTTACAATGTGGTGCACTTGTTTAATAAAGGCATTAATTGTTGTTCCTGATTGAACATTGGATCTAAGCACCAATGTGTTAACAAAAAAACCGATTAATGATTGCGTTTGTTTATGATCTCGATTAGCAGCAGGCGTACCTAACACTATATCATTTTGGCCACTTATTGCCGATAAGGTGATATAAAAACTACTCAGTAACACGGTATACATTGTTGTTTCTTTAGCTTTAGCCAGTGCGCGAAGCTGTTCAGATAAACAGGGATCTAGCTGAAAATCGATACTTCTCCCTTGATGATTACTTTTTTTAGGACGAGGGTAATCTGTAGGTAATCGAAATTGCTCAACGCCCAATAATTGTTGCTGCCAAAAGGTCTGTAAATTTGTCAGAACATTGCCTTGAAGATATCTCCGCTGCCAGATCGTATAATCTACATAACTAATATCCAGATCAGGAAGGGCATGAGGTGCTCCTTGGCACAAGGCTTGATAAGCTTGTGAAACCTCTTTCCTAAATATTTGATTAGACCAAACATCAAACGCGATGTGATGAAATAATAACAATAAATATCGATGTGAAGGCGTCTCATAGCAATGTAAACGAATACTAGGCTCATGAGTTAAATCAAACGGGCGTGATATTTCTTTTTTAACCTTAGGTAATAACTCACTTTTCTCATCTAATACATGCATGTCCATCGCAACATCGCTCGTTAGAGCGTGCTGATAACTGTTATTTTTTTCATCTGTACGATAAATACTTTTAAGCACAGGGTGACGATTTATGACAACATTAAACGCTGCTTCTAATGCAATAAGATTAACATTATCTGATAATTTAACTAAATAAGGCATATGGTACGCATGCGTACCTTGTTCAAAATTCTCAATAAAGAGAAGTTGCTCTTGGGAAAAGGATAATGGATATTTTGCAACTTCTGCACAAGGAGCAATCACCTTTTTAAGCTTCAGGATACAAGGAGACAATCTCGCAATGGTTTTTGTTTTAAGTAATAAGTCGCATGGAATGTGGATATCCAATTCCCGTTGACAAGCCGCAGTAAATTGATTAAGGGTGGTAAGCCCCTCACCAATACAAAAAAAGTCATCATTAATACCCACTTTTTTTATACCCAAGATTTCTTGGAAAATATTGCAAAGCTTCTCTTCGAGTTTAGTGCGCGGGGCAACATGATCAGTTTCACTGAAAAATTTAGGTGTGGGCTTTAATTCATTGTTTTTATTGTTCAAAATGTTTCCTTTATTATTGTATATTACCACTTGGGTTCAAGTGGTAATATCCCATCGTTGTTCAATGAGAGGTTGATTTTATGGCACTGATTAAGTACAATTTTTATTGTTGAGGTATGCTTTTATGTCGAATGGAGATAGCACTGTAATCAATAGTTTTTATAATTAAATCTACATCTTCATGACTGTCTACCCAAGTATAATGTGCGCTCGTTAACTGTATTATTTTAATGGTATTACAATCAACATGATCCTGAATGTGGTTATCGATTGTTTTATTATAAGAAGAGGCGATCCTTCCAATGTCTTGATTGAGTAAAACGTCATCTTCATGTTTAGCCAGATATTTCGATTTAATTTTGTCAATTTTTGAAAACTTAAATAAAACT